>JAEUVW010000091.1 GCA_016786525.1 Chitinophagaceae bacterium | reverse complement strand
GCCAAAAAGCGGTGCAGTACGACGATAAAAATGAGATCGCCTGGGCCAATATGGGCATCGCTCAACTGCAGTCCATGCAGGCGGATGCAAGCATCAGGTCCTTTCAGAAATCATTGGAGATATCGCCGGAGAACATGCTGGCCACGAACGGCCTGGGCTACGCCTACCAGCAAACCAACAACCTGACCGGCGCTGAAATTATCTTCCGGAAAATGATTGAAGAAAACCCCGGGAACCCTGAGCCGTACAATATCCTGGCCCAGATTTACCAACACCAGGGTAAGACCGAGTCTGCAAGGGAATACATGTCTTACTACCAGCAGCTTACCGGCGGCCAGCGATAGGTCAGCGGTAAGTTGTGCCCTGATTTTGTGCCGTGATGAAGATGGATTGAGCCACCATGTTCAACACCGGTATCTTTTCGACGACATTGCCGATCAGGATAGAGGGCCGGATCGCAAAATCAGGCACTCCCGGCAGCAGGAAATCCCGGTAATCGACACGGATGTTGGAGAAGTTTTGCTCTTTCAGTTTCGCTGTAATGAACGATTTGGAAAAGGCCATTTCATCCGGCTCCAGTCTGGCTTTTTTCCTGAGGGCCGGGATGTTGAAGATCAGGGCGCAATAAGGATTGTAAATATTGGGCTCCATAAAGATCATTTTACCGCCCGGAGTCAGCAATGTTTTGATCGTGGCCAGTGCTTCCGGCAGGTGGTAATACAGGTGATGCAAGATCCCGTTACCGATAATGTAGTCAAACTTGCGTCCTTTTACCTGTTCCGGCTTGTTGAAATCCAGTACTTCGAAGCGGAGATTGTCTAGCGGGTATTTGACCTGGGCATCCTCAATAAAAGGGACGCAAAGGTCTGTACCTAAAACGTCCAGTTTGGTTTTTTGTGCAATCCAATAGCTGATCTCCCCGGTACCGCAGCCTATTTCCAGCACTGTCTTGCCCTGAACCGAGTCCATTTCGCGCAGTATCCATTCGGCCCTGCGTTTCATTCTTATTTCTGTGGATTTGACCAGTTCAAATCCCTGGTTGTACCCCCTGTCGTCTATAATACTTCCCATGGCATTTATTTTTCCCCGCAAAGGAGGATGACCTGGGCCCCTGAAATACTACTCAAGGGCCCTGTTTTATGGTGGTTTAGTTTTTTGTAAAAATGTTTCTCCTGATGTACTTGGGCCTTTTCTTGGCTTCTTCTAAAATTTTGGATTGATATTCTCCCAGGATAGCGATACCCAGCATTTGCAGGCCTCCGAAAAACAGGATCAAACAAATAATGGTCGTCACTCCGTGAGGAATATTCACGCCCGTGAGGTATAACACGACCTGGAGGATCAGCGCGATAAAAGACAGTATCGTCAGGCTGACGCCCAGGTAGGTCAGTAACTCCAAAGGCACGTAGCTGAATGAGAATATGGCCTTCCTGGCCCATGCCAGGTTTTTACGCATATTGTTGGTGGTCACGCCAAACATACGCTCCGGGCGGACGTAGTCCACACCTGTTTGCTTAAACCCGACCCAGGCCCTGAGCCCTCTCAGGAATTGATCCGTTTCCGGCAGTTTGACCAATTCGTCCACTACTTTCCGGTCCATCAGGGAAAAGTCCCCTGCATCTAAAGGCATCGGTACGTAGGACACACTTCTGAACAAACGGTAAAACAGTTTATAAAAAGAAACCAGCATCTGGTTCCCTTCCCTGGCAACCCTTCTGCCATAAATGACGTCGTAACCCTCTGTATACTTTTCGTAAAAGGATTCGATGAGTTCCGGCGGATCCTGTAAGTCCCCGTCCAAAAGGATGACTCCGTCTCCTGTTGAATACTCCATCCCGCTCAGGAAAGCCGATTGGGATCCGAAGTTGCGCGAATGCTCGATGGCGATCACGTGCTCATCTGCATTGACGAGCTGCTGCAATACTTCTGCCGTGTTGTCGGGACTGCAATCATTGACAAAGATGATCTCATAGTTGACATTGATCTTGCGGAAAGTATCGGTAAGCCGGCGGTACATGATGGGTATGGCCTGTGCATCTTTGTAGCAGGCGATGACGGCAGACAATTTGTGCCGGATCTTATCCTGGTAGATCTTCTTTTCGTACAGCGGCCTGGAATATTCTTTCTGCCACTCGGTGGTTTTGATGATCCCCTCCCTGACATCAGTTTCGCTTTCCCAGCCCAGCAGTTCTTTGGCCAGGCTGGCATCGCCATACCAGTCTTTCAGGTCCCATTTCCTGTTGGGCATGTTGCCCCATACCGGCTCTTCGTTTAAGCGGAAGATTTCTTTAGACAGTGCAGCCACGGTCTTTATCGTTGTCTTCTTCCCGGAAGCAATATTGATGGATTGACCGCTCAGTTTTCCCTTGGGGGCATTGGCCGCCAGCAGGGTAGCGTAGAGGGCATCTTCAACATACACGAAGTCCCGCGAAATATCCGGTTGCACCAGCGGAGGGTACTGGCCGTTCAATCCTTTGGTAATGACCATGGGGATCAGGCGGTCGGGGTCTTCGTACGGCCCGTAAATGGAATAATACCGTACGTTGCAGACGTTCAGCTCTTTGATGACGCCATAGAACTTGATCAGCTCCGACGAAGAAACTTTTGAAACGGCATAATGGCTGTTGGGCTGTGTAGCGGCATGCTCAGACGGCGCTTCGCAATTGATGCCGTACTCAGAGGAGCTGCCGGCATGTACAAATGATTGTATCGCGTACCTGGACGCTGTTTCCAGCAGGTTCAGCAGCCCGATAAAGTTGGTGTTGTATATTTTATAAATGTCGTCCTGCTTGGAATAGGCGCCGTAAGCTGCGAGGTCAAAAATGGTCTTGAACTCATAATTGTGGAACAGCTCTTCAACTTTGCCCTTATCGGTGATGTCGCAGTGCAGGATCTTCTGATCGTCCAGGTCGTCCAGCCTCCAGGGTATAAAGGGTTTGCTGGTGATGGCATAGACGTCGGACCGTACCGCATAGATATACCGCATCAGGTTGGCTCCTAAGAAACCTCCCGCTCCAAAAATGACAATAGGACCTTTTAGTTTTTTTACTTCTTCCCGGATTTTATCAGGTAACATGGTGTTATTTTAATGCGTCCTCTATGTTTTTTTGTAATGCTGCACCGGCCAATCCATTTTCTTCACAATGCCATTTCTGGTCGCCGTATCGCCCG
>JAEUVW010000074.1 GCA_016786525.1 Chitinophagaceae bacterium | reverse complement strand
GTGTCAATGCCAACCTGATCGAAGATATGGACTGCAACCCGATACCGGTAGTGGTCGGCATGGTGGGCGACAAGCCACAGACGGAGCTGCGTTCCTGGTTGTACTTCCCGGTGCTGATGCCTTCATCCAAACACCCCATTGTCCACAACCTGGACCCTGTGATGACCCTGTTCGCCAGCAGTATGGACACCATTGCCAACCCCGAGATCAAAAAGACGGTATTGCTGGCCTCTTCAAAATACAGCCGGGTAGCGCCGCATCCGGCCCGGGTCAGCCTGAGTATGATGGCTTATAAGCCCGATGCCAGGCTGTTCAATAAGCCCTACCAACCCGTAGCGGTGCTGCTGGAAGGCAAATTCAGGTCGGTGTTCAACAACAGGCTGGAGGCCGGTTTCCTGAAAGTATTGAAAGACTCCCTGAAGATGCCGTTCAGGTCGCATAGCGACACGCCTACAAGTATGATCGTGATCTCGGATGGCGACCTGATCGAAAATGATTATTCGGAACAACAGGGAACCCTGCCAATGGGCTACTGGCGCTTTACACAAAACAATTTCGCCAACAAGACCTTTTTTCTGAATTGCCTGGAGTACCTGACCGACCGCTCCGGTCTGCTCGAAAGCCGTTCCAAAGAAGTAAAACTGCGCCTGCTGGATAGCGGCCGTGTGAAAAGTGAAAAGTCAAAATGGCAATGGATCAATATCCTGTTGCCTACCGGCCTGATTCTCGTCTTTGCATCGGTATACCTGTTCTTCCGGAAAAGACGTTACGAAAAACAAGTGTCATCAGAAAAATAGCAGCAATAAGATGGGAAAGACTTTAGTGTATATAGTATTACTGGCCGTATTGGGTACCGGCGTTTATTATTTCCTGTTCCGTGAAAATAACGGCCTGTATGCAGAAAAAGAGGCCAATTTCACCATACGGGATACCAGTGCCGTCGGCAAGATTTTCCTGGTGGAAACCGATGGCCGGTCTGTATTGCTGGAACGCGATGCCGATAATAACTGGACCCTGAACAAAAAATACCCGGCCATGCGCATACAGGTCCTGAACATCCTGGCCTGCCTGCGTACGCAGACGGCCATGATGCCTGCAAGCGAAAAAGAACATGACCGTGTGGTGAAATTGCTGGCCGGTATGGGTACCAAGGTGGAAATATATGACAGGAAGGGTAAAAAGATACGCAGCTTCTTTGTAGGCGGCCAGGGCCCCAACTACCACGGCTCCTATATGATACTCGAAAACGGTAGCCAGCCATACCTGGTGGAAATACCCAATTTTGAAGGCTACCTCACCCCGGTTTATACGACAGATACGGCAGAGTGGCGCTCCAGGCTGGTGTTTCGTGTGCCGGCCGCAGACTTGCAAAGCGTTAGCATCAGCTATCCTTCAGAGCCCCTGAACTCCTTTACGCTCGACAATTCGGGCAGCGAACCCAGGGTGATACTGGCCCCGGAGCTGCAGGCCAGCTTTACGGATTTGAATAAAGTACGCGTGAAGCAATATATGGACTTCTTTGCAGAGGTGAATGCGGAAGGCTACCTGAACGGTGCTATCGGGATGGACACCATTATCCGCGACACCAGGCTGCGCTGCAAACTGTCTGTGGCCTCAAAAAAAGGCGGTACGACCACATTGGATATTTATTGGAAAAACCTGACCGACCACGGAAGGGATTTGTCTGACCAGACCTCTACCGACCCTACACGCCGGCCCACAGATGTAGAGCGTTATTATGCAGTCAACCAGGCTTCGCACGATACGCTCCTGATCCAGGCACTGAGCTTCGAGAAAATGTTCCGTTTCGGATACGAATTTTACCAGAAGGAGGGGGAGAACAGGATGAATGCCAATCCTGCTCCGGTTAACAATAAAAAAGCTCCGATCAACTACGTTCAATAAAAAAACACCGCGTAAGCGGTGTTTTTTTATGCATTAAAACCCATAAGGTTTGCGGGTAACGTTCTACAGCATGCCGTCATCGTCACTGTCGGCCTTACTGCCCACGAAACTGTCTACAGCAGCGTGCATCATCGGCGGTAATTTTTCTTTGATAAAGCTCACAACGGTTTCAATGGCCTTTGCGGCCTGCTCTTCGTTGATGCCGGCATTTTCAGTTAGTTTTTTGATCAGGTCTTGCATTTTTTTAAGATTGAATAGTGTTAGAAAATCAGGCAGCGGAGATTAAGCCGAATTTGGACGCTTCCAGTTTGGCCATGGCATAAGCCTGGTCCAGCACGAAAGTCTTCGCTTTGTTGGTTTGTGACGGCAGTTCAAACATGGCGTCGGTCAGGATCATTTCGC
>JAEUVW010000016.1 GCA_016786525.1 Chitinophagaceae bacterium | reverse complement strand
CGGGCGCATCTACAAGCGCTACCCGCACCAGCTTTCCGGCGGTCAGAAACAACGCATTATGATCGCTATGGCCATGTGCAACCATCCTGAAGTCCTCATTGCAGATGAACCCACAACAGCCCTGGACGCTACGGTACAGCAGGAGATCATACAGCTGATGCAGGAATTGCAAAGCGCCACGGAAACGGCAATGATCTTCATTACGCACGACCTGGCCCTGGCAGCGGAAATTGCAGACGATATACTGGTGATGCAATCCGGCATACCGGTAGAATACGGCAAAGCGGCACAGGTGTTGCAGGAGCCACAACACCCTTATACCCAGGCGTTGCTATCCTGCCGCCCGCACATCAGCAACAAAGGCAGAACACTACCGGTCATCGCCGATTTCCTGGCAGGCAATACTACGCGCACAGTCCTGCCGCAGGCAGACAACACGAGCGCAGCCGATACTTTGCTGTCTGTACGCGACCTGAAGGTCTGGTATCCGGACGGGAAAAACCTCTTCGGCAAGACCACCCATTTTTTCAAAGCAGTAAACGGTATTTCTTTTGACATAAGGGAAGGCACAACGCTGGGACTGGTAGGCGAAAGCGGCTGCGGAAAAAGCACGACAGGCAAAGCGCTGATGGGACTGGCCCCGGTAAGGGACGGCGCCATCCTGTTTCACAACCGCGATATTGCCCGGCTGAAAGGGAAAGAGTGGAACCCGGTGCGCCGGGAGATACAACTGATCTTCCAGGACCCTTATGCATCATTGAACCCGCGGCATACTGTCGGAAGCATCATTACAGAACCCCTGAACATTGATCACCCGCGGGGGAACAAGACCCGCGAAGCGGAACGTTTGCTGGACCTGGTGCAGTTGCCTAAAACCGCTGCCCACCGCTACCCTCACCAGTTTTCCGGCGGGCAAAGACAAAGGATCGGTATCGCCCGGGCACTGGCCCTGCATCCCCGCCTGCTCATCTGCGACGAGAGTGTTTCGGCCCTCGATGTCAGCGTACAGGCACAGGTATTGAACCTGCTGAAAGAGCTGCAATACGAAATGAAATTATCCTATCTTTTTATTGCGCATGACCTCTCTGTCGTGCATTATATGTCTGACGAGATCATTGTGATGCAGGCCGGAACCGTGGTGGAACGAGGTGCTCCGGACGATATACTCCTGCATCCCCGCGAGCCTTACACGCAAAAACTGGTTGCGGCGATGCCCGGGAGGGATGCAAGCCTATAAGGTTTTGAAAACCTTATAGGTTTATAAGTGCATACCATAAGCGGAGCCTGCACCAGTAAGCTCCGCTCATTATCAATATAGGGAAAACGCCTTAAAAAGAAAACTTAAAATCATATAACATTTCCCCCATATCGTATAAGGCTGTCACCCCGCCACGATCGCATCTTTGCATAGAACTTTTAAACGAACGATTATGTCAAGAGGTATCGCATTACTTTTACTGCTCTGTACAGTACTCAGCGTCATTACATTCGCGCAAAGCGATTCATTGCTGCGCAGGAACAGCGCCTTCAGACCTGGTTTGTCAGCCGACTCTTTCGAGAACAACATCATCAATTCCCGGCAGTCCGATACGATGCTCCGGGGCATACCCGGTCAGCCTGACGGAAAAAGATAGTTCCTGTACACTCCCTACTTCAGCACAGAAAAGCGCCTGGTCCTGCTGTTGCCGTCGATCATCACCTGGATCATATAAGAACCGCTTCCCAGGCGGGACAGGTCTACTACTGTGTGTTTTGTCTCTAAACGGCCTGTAACTTTTACCTGTCCCAAAGCATCTGTTATAGCGTAGGTGTTATCCGCACCGAAGTTCCCGGATACCACATGCAGGTTTGTTGCAGCAGGTATCGGGTAAACCAACAGTTCTCCTCCTTCTTCACAGGATAACTGCACCGGTATTACTTCCGAATAAGTGAAACGTCCTTCTTCTTCCATCATTTTCAGTCGATAAAATCCTTTACCCTTTTCGCCGGCGTGGCTCAGTTCGTACTGCCCCCCCTTACCCGAAGGTTTCACGGTGCCCACATCTTTCCAAGCAGAGCCATTAACGCTATACTGCATAACATACTCCCTGAGTCCTTTTTCAGAAGAGGACACCCAATTGAGCTGCACGACACAGTTTTCTGTTGTCGCACGGAAAGATTGTAGTTCAATCGGCAAGGGAAAGGCCAGCGGCGATATCAGCATATATAAGGTGGCATTGGCGCAGGCTGCCGGGCTGGCACCGTCGCAAACCGTATAGTCAAATGCCAGCGGCCCCATATAGGTAAGGTCGGGAGAAAAAACAAAAGAACCGTCTGTGTTGAGCGTAAAACTATACTGCCCCGGCACGCTGACCGTCTTCGAGGCAATGCTCATCGTATCACCTTCAGGATCCATATCATTGACCCTTACGTTGCCGGCCATGGAAGTACCCTGAACCGTTTGTTTATAATCGTCGGATGCGCCAACGGTATTTTTAGCAGTAGGCTCCAGGACGGTAATGATAATGTAGGCAGAACCGCAGAGCGGTACACCCTGGTTGTCGCATATCGTGTACCGCAAGGTATCGTAGCCGGCAAAGCCGCTTGGCGGAGTGTAGGTGACGGAACCGGTCGCCACGCTTACGGATGCGGTACCGGCCTTCGCCGATACACCCGGTGATGCCCCGTTGAGATCGAGGACCGCCAGGCTGCCTGTATCCAGTTTAGCGCCTGGCGTACCGATTGCATCATTGGCCAGCGCTTTTACCGCAACCGGTGTATTATAGGCTGTCACCGCGATATCGGTATTGACAACAGGCCTGTTGGTAGCGCCTGTCGAATGATCCAGCACCTGTATCGTGAGCATTTCCATCGGGTTGACATCTACACCGGCAGGCATGCTGATCGGCACATCAAACTCGTACACGCCTTTGGTCAGTGTAGAAAAAGTATAGGACCCGTTGCTGCTCATCACGGGCAGCGTCGCTGTGGGGTTTGAGGCTGAAGCCACCGGTGTGCCGTACAGGGCCGGTGTCGGCACCTGGTCGTTTGTTTTAACGTTACCGCTGATTGCAACGCCTATGAAGGTGGCATTGATATCGGGCATGGTCCTGATGCAGGTGATCAGGGGACTGCTGGTCGATGAGGTCCTGGTATCGATAAAAGCAGAATACACATCAATGTAATCTCCGCCCAGCAGGCCGACACCGACCAGAGAAGAAACGGAAATCCGGATTTCATCAAATTCCTTGGTTGTTTCAAAGCCAATGTTGTAGCGGGCTCCGCCGGGACTGCCCAGCAAGGGTATCAGCACGGTAAGGTCCAGCAGGCTGCCCCCACCTTTAGACTCCTGCAGGGTACCGTTGTTGTAGGTACTGATCGTTATAGCATTGAACAGGTCCAGCAAAACCAAAGGCGCGGAACTGGTATTGATCACAAAGCCGGCAAAAGTACCTTCCGGGTAAGTGGAACGGGGATCGAGCACGGCAATGGAAGCGGCCGTGCCGACTGCAGCGGTAGACGATATGCGGGCAAAATCCGTCGTGCTGGCAGACACTACATTCCAGGGATCCCGTACCGATGCGGCCACACTGACCAGGCCCGAAAGGCCGGTCTTCTGTGCATCGATGATCGCAGGGAAAGCCGGATTATTCAGGTAATAAGTCTTATTGCACAAAATAGCAGGCGTACAGGTCGGTTCAAAAATGGCACCGTATATTTTGATTGTGCCCAGGTCTGCGCCTACCAACTGGTTGAAACTGATCTTGACTTCGTCGAAAGTGATCTGCGCGATGACGCCGACAATCTGCCGGCTCGTCGTACTCAGCAAGGAGGTCGTCGCGCCGACAATCAATGCATTTCCCGGAGCGACCTGCACCAGGGAGCCGTTGTTGTACAGGCTGATACTGGCATTGCTGATGACGGCTGCCAGCAGCAGCGGGTTCGTTTCTATATCAAAACCGGCAAACGTTCCTGCGGCAAAAGAATCCAATGCATTGGCCACTGCAAACTGGGCATTGGTAGCCACCCCTGCGGTCAGCACAATACTGGCATAGTTTGACGGATTATTATCGATAGCATTCTGACTGTTGTTGATCGCACAGGCAGCACACAGCAAGCCATCTGCAGCAGTGTTCTTTCCATCTACGAAAACAGGATAAACCGGATTTGTGACCGCTGTAAGCGTATTGCAGGCCGGTAACGGTGCAGCACAAAAGTGCTCCAGAACGACACCATACACACGGATAGAGCTGAGCGGCAAACCGACTACGCTGCTGGCCGTAAACCTGATCTCGTCAAAAGCCTGTGTAGCCCTGAATCCCAATACT
>JAEUVW010000007.1 GCA_016786525.1 Chitinophagaceae bacterium | reverse complement strand
TTTACCTTTAGAAACAAACTTCTGATAGGTAGTGGTTTCGATGCTCAGGCCTGTAAAGCTTTTGGGGATATTATCCAATGAACTGACTGCCAGGCCAATGAGGGTAGTATAGGGACCGGTAAAGTCGGTTTCATAGTCTGTATAGACTGCGTAAATGTCATCACTGACTTTGTTGGGAATCTGCTTTTGAATTTCTTCTCCCCAGAACCTGCCCCACAGGGTTTCAATGTCTTTTGCCGATTGTCCGTTGGCATTTGTGGTTCTTGTGGTAATACCCACTACATAAAATTTCTGAATTGTAAGGTGCTTGTTCATTTCTTTCGTTTTTGAGGTTTGTATTTGTGAGTGGACAGTGGACGAGAGCAGCATACAAGCTGCGAATACCCATTTGCTTAAAGTGTTCATGACCTGTTTTTTTGTCAGAGGTAAAATTCGGGGGGCGCACTGACAGCCCTATGGCAGTGCATCGGTAAACCTATAAAGGTTTTCAAAACCTTATAGGTTTTACAGCGTTTACAGAGCACTAAACCAGCGTACTAAAACCTCGCCAGGGGGACCCTCAGGGTCAGGAAAGAATGGGAAGCGCCTGCGAACAGGAATTTATCGCCTTTGGCAGCAAAAGTAAGTGCAGGCTTGATGCCTATTTCGAAGATGCTTAGCTTATGGAAGATGCCGAACTCAAAGGCGAAAAAGCTCATTTTATCTGCGTTGAGTGCGTCCCGCCCCCAGAGCATAAACCCATGGGTGACCCCTGCGTCGATATGAAAGCGCCTGCTGAAAATATAGTCCACGAAAAATTTATGCTTCCCTGTATAGCCAAAGGTTTCCGGTGTGCTGTTGAAGTATGGGTTGCGGGTGAAGGACATATTGCCCATGAATCCGGTACCGAAGGAGTAGCCCAGGAACAATTTTTTGCCGATCCTGCCTTTATAACCGATCCATACATCTATAGCTTCAAGATCCAGGTTGATCTCGTTGCGGATGAGGGTATCTGTAGGGGTAAAATGCTGAGCCTTTACCCAACACGCGGGCAAGAGGAAAAGGCAGAGCAGGAAGCCGTATTTCAGAGCGGAGCGGTGCATTTGGTGTGGGAAGCGCTTATTTGATTTGCCTGCGGTACAGCACAAAAGCGACGATACCGAAAATAAAATTGGGAATCCATACAGCGATCATCGGGCTGAGGTCGGCCTTGGTGGAGAATGTGGTGGACAACTGCAGCAGCAGCATATACACGGCACTGACCAGGATGCCGATAGCCAGGTGCAGGCCGCTTCCGCCCCGCACCCTGCGGCAGGAAATACAGACCCCGATAATACAGAGGATAAAGCCGGCGGCAGGTTGTGCCGTACGCCTGTATTTTTCAATGTAGTAAATATTCAGGCTTTCGCGGCCGCGCAGTTTTTCCTGTGCAATAAAGCGGTCCAGCTCAGGGGTGGTCAGGGTCTCCTTCACGTCCACATCGTCGTACAGGTCTTTGGGTACGAAAGGGTATTTCTTTTTGAGTTCAGGCAGGATCTGCAGGTCTTCCTTCAGCCCGTTGTTTTTGCGGATCACCACCGTGTACAGGGTCCATTCTTTTTTGACACTGTCGTAAGAAATGCGGTCGGCGGTGATTTTCTCGAGCAGCAGGGTACCGTTGACCGTTTCGGCAGAAAAGCGGTAGCCGGAGTTGGCGGCATAGTCGTAGTTCTGCACATAGACATACTGGGTAGGCGACAGGCGCAGGTGCACATTGTGGTCGGAATAGGCTACGGCGTCGTGCACATACTTGTTTTCAAAATCGATGCGCTTCTTATTGGCATTGGGCACGATCCAGTGGTTGACCGCCAGGAAAATGGTGCAGATAAAAGCCGCGCCGATAAAGTAAGGACGAAGAAAGCGGTTGAAGGATGCCCCTGTAGCCAGTATGGCAATGATCTCCGACTTATAGGCCATCTTGGACGTGAAGAAGATCGTTGCGATAAAAATAAACAAGGCGAACAGCAGGGCCAGGATATGCGGTATGAAGTTCTGGTAATAGGTGATCTGTGCACTCAGGGGGGCTTTGTGCTGCACAAAGTCCTTGGCTTTTTCCGAATAATCGATCACGCTGGCGATCACTGCCATGATGAGCAGTGCATACACAAAAGTCCCCAGGAACTTTTTGATGATATACCAGTCGAGCTTCTTGATCATGGAGATAAAAAAATTACAAACGTGTTTTCAGGCGGGGGATCATTTCGTCTTTCCAGCTTTTGAAGTCTCCCTGCTGTATATGCAGCCGTGCCCCGGCAACCAAATGTAGATAAAAACTCAGGTTCTGAATACTGGCAATATTCAGGGCCAGCAATTCGTCTGAGACAAACAGGTGGCGCAGGTAGGCCTTTGTATAATAATTGCTGGTGTCACAATCCAGGCCATCATCGATTGGTGAAAAGTCATTTTCCCATTTCTTGTTGCGGATATTGATCACTCCTTTAGTCGTGAACAGCATGCCGTTGCGGCCGTTGCGGGTCGGCATCACGCAGTCGAACATGTCTACGCCGAGGGCAATGTTTTCGAGGATATTCCAGGGTGTGCCTACACCCATCAGGTAGCGGGGTTTGTCCTGGGGCAGGGCATCGCAGCAAAGGGCGCACATCTCGTACATCATTTCTTCCGGTTCGCCTACAGACAAGCCGCCGATGGCATTGCCATCGCAGCCCATGGAGGCAATGAATTCAGAAGATATTTTGCGCAGGTCTTTATAGGTGCTGCCCTGGATGATGGGGAACAAAGCCTGCTCATACCCATAGGGACATTCCGTTTCCGACAGGCGCTGCGCGCAGCGGGCCAGCCAGCGATGAGTCAGCTCCATAGACTTCCTGGCATAGGTATAGTCTGAAGGGTAGGGCGGGCATTCGTCAAAAGCCATAATGATGTCCGCACCGATCTTTCGCTGGATATCCATGACGTTTTCGGGTGAAAACAGGTGTTTTGAGCCGTCGATGTGCGACTGGAATAAGGCGCCTTCTTCCGTCAGTTTACGCTTGCCGGATAAGGAAAATACCTGGTAGCCGCCACTGTCGGTCAGTATCGGTTTGTCCCAGTTCATAAAACGGTGCAGTCCCCCGGCCTGCTGCAGGATCTCCGTACCAGGCCGCAGGTACAGGTGATAAGTATTGCCCAGGATGATCTGTGCTTTTACCTCCTGTTTCAGTTGCGCCTGTGGTACTGCTTTTACCGAGCCTACCGTACCGACAGGCATAAAGATAGGCGTGCTGATCTGCCCGTGCGCAGTGGTGATCAGTCCGGCCCTGGCCTGCGAATGTGGGTCTCTGGCTTGTAATTGAAAATCCATAATGAGTGCGCAAAGGTAA
>JAEUVW010000108.1 GCA_016786525.1 Chitinophagaceae bacterium | reverse complement strand
CGCGTTTTTTGAACAGCACAATATTGAGGCCAATAAATTCGACTCTTATGCAGCTGCAGCAGCATTTTTCCGCACACAGGGTTTTGAACTGGTGCAGGAAGCCGTGCCCGATTATGCCGCGCTGAGCGTGATGCCTCAGCTGATGGAAGCGCTGCCGGAATCCATGCGGAACAGTAAGGAGCCCCCACCCAAAGTGCAGGCTACCTGGATGCTGAAAGCCGTATAGGGAACGGATGTAAGGTCCTGTAACGTTATCTGCCCGCCTGGGTGACAGGCCCGCCTTAATTCCTGAGCAGTTTTACCGATTCTGATGTGCCGGCATATTGGAGGCGGATCAGATAAGTACCGGCAACAAGCTGTGCCACCGGTATGTCTGCCCGGTTTTGTCCCTTGTGCGCAATCACTTTGTCCTGTTGCCAGAGCATGTTCCCGGCCATATCCAGCAACGTAAGCGATACTTCCTGGTCTTCCTTCAGGGAAAAAATAAGGCTGGTGCCTGTAGTGCAGGGGTTTGGGGAAGCATAGGCCGTAGCCAGCCGGGGCCCCATGCCTGTTGCAAAGGTATCTGTAGCTGCTACAATGCGGCTGTAGCTCCGCATCAGGAAAGAGATGTGGCGCTGGTCAAAAGCGCTTCTTTCGCGGTACTCGGTGATACCGAAATCTGCCAGTGCAAAAATGCCTGCTTTAATGGAAATGTCTTCCGGGCTCAGGTTGATCTCTCTTTTGGCCACATCATAGTCTACAAAGGCTACCCGGTTCATGTAGGGAAAATAAGCCGATGCTTCCAGGGCTATTTTCCCGGTATAGCGGTGGTCGGGATGATCGCGGGGATTGTACCTTTCGTCGAAATCGGGAAAGTTGATGGCAGACCATGTCTGGCCGTCTAATTCCTTTTGTATAATGGACCGTGTCGTTTGGACCAGGTCGTCCCAGCCGCTGTATGTTTCATGCCCATCTATAGACTGCAGTTCATCGATCCTGTGCCGGTACAGGTATTCCAGGCTTTGCCCTTTGTACCCGGCAGACAGGCAGCCGTCCGGGAGGCGCAGGAAATAGGTGACCACATTCTTGTATGGATAGTGCAGGATACGGTGATCGTTGATGATCCCTCTTTTTATACGGCAGGAAGAATCGAGCTCGGACTTCATGTCGCTGCAGAAACGCACCGAATTCAAGACGCCGTTTTCCCGCGCAAGGGCAAACTTCATATTGACCGAAGGACTGTTGAAGGTAGCATCCCCGGCGGTAGTGATGATGAACACTACTTTATTCGAACTGTCCTGGATATCGCGGTAGGCTTCGATGCCCATGAATAGTTGCCAGTCGTCGGGATGGGCCACTACATAAAAAATAACCTTCTGGTAGGCGTGGGCTTTGCAGGAAAGGAGGCACAGCAACAATGCTGCGATCAGGCGGCAGGATTTCATATTTTGTCAGGGACGGGATGCAAAATTAACGGCAATATGCCCTTTTTATTATATTAACTTATTGTCATTTTTTAAAAAGGGATTGAGTTTGTGTGTTCCGGGCGCAAAACTGCGGCAGCGTTTATGCGCACAAAAGGAAAATCACCGCCTGCGCCGCCCGGGAATCCATAGCGGCGGGCAGCATAGCATGCCCGCTATCGGAAGAGCAACACCTACAGGAAGTCCCTGGTCATTTCAAACTGGTTGAGCTCATTTTTTAAGCCTTGTTTTTCCAGGCATAGTTTCAGGCCTGCAGCGGCTTCGTCAACATTGTTGAACTGCACTTTGCCCTCCGGCATTTGCTGCTGCACTGCGGCCAGAAGCTGCGTGGCAATGCCCTTCCGCCGGTGCTGCGGTGCTACCGCCAATTGGTAGATACGCCTGCTTTCCGGCCTGAACAGGATGTATCCCGACAACTCTTCCCCAAGCCATGCCGCCAATACGTTTGCCCGGGCAAGATCCATAGTGGGAATAGCGCTTTGCCAGCTGGGATGGATGTCCCAGAACGATTGTAAAAGGTCCCATTCAAGGTGGCCGGGCGACTTGATCAAAGCCGGGGCGGGGGCTGTAGTGGCGGATAAAACTCCGCCAAAGCACCACAGCTTTCGCCGTATCGAAAATCCGTTTTTTTCATAGGCATGCCTTGCAGGCCGGTTGCCTTCTATTACTTCCAGCACCAGCTTGTTGACGTGATTTTCTTTAAAAAAGGGCAGGATGTATTCGTACATCTTGCCCACAAGGCCTTTCCCCCGGTGCGCAGGCAAGACGCCGGTACCGGCATTGTAGACCATTGTTTTGCCTTCCGCTGTTCTGACTCCGTGCAGGATAAAGGCAATAAGCCTGCCCGCTTCAAAAACACCGACAGACCATTCCGGCCGGATACTTTCGGACATCATTTTAAAGTTCAGTTGTGCTGCGGTCAGCTGGAACGGAACGATGTAGTCCGCAAAAGCGCCGTTGATGGCGGCTAATAATGCACTGGTATCGGGTATACTGAGCCGGCGTATCTGCATCTGGGTTGTCCATCGTTTTTGAAGAATTGGTGCGCGGTATCCCTGCCGGGTCAATCCGTTGCAGGCCAGGAAGTACAGGCACCTTCGTAGCGATGTCCGGTAAAGGTAGCCCCTTGTTGTTTCATCCCTTTCCTTTTTTACTACACCAGCTCCTGCTTTTGCTCAAGCGGCAGCATAATGGTAAAGACAGCTCCTTCCCCGGCTTTTCCTTCAGCTTCAATGCTGCCGCCATGCCGCTCCGTTATCTTTTTGCATAGCGAAAGCCCCAGGCCTGTACCCTCGTACTGGTCCTTGGCGTTCAGTCGGATAAAGGCTTCGAAGATGCGCGCTCCATCTCCGGGGTTAAAGCCGATGCCATTATCCTGCATCGTAATGCGGACAAAGGCCTTGCCCGTTTCTTCTACCTGCTCCGACGACAGGGAGATGTGGGGTGCAGCCTCGCTCCTGGCAAACTTGATCGCGTTGTTGACCAGGTTGTAGAACAGCTGGTAGAGCAGCACCGGAGCGCCCTGCACTACCGGGAGCCGGCGGTAGACCAGGCTGGCTCCTTTTTCCTGCAGTGCAATTTCCAGGTCGTTTTCTATGTTCCGGAGCACTTCGTTCAGGTCTACGGATTCGGGCCGCTGTTTGCCCGCATTGATGGTAGAATAGTTCAGTACACCGTCGATCATCGTATACATGCGGTTGGTGGCTACCTGTATCCGTTCAATAAACCGCGTACTCGTTTCGTCAAGCTTGCCGTCCAGCTGTTGCTCCAGGCGGCTGATAAACGTTTTGATCTTCCGCACGGGTTCTTTCAGGTCGTGGGAAGCCACGTGGGCAAATTGCTGCAGGTCTCCGTTGGAACGCTGTAGTTCCCTGGTACGCTCTGAAACCTGTTGTTCCAGGCTGAGGGACAGGACCTTATAGTGGTGCTCGCTTTCCTCCAGCTTTTTGCGCGCCAGCACCTGCTCCGTGACATCAATAGCCACCTGTATCATGCCGGTGATCCGGTCTTCCTCCTTCAGCGGGCGATAGGCAATGTTGTAGTAATAATCCCTGATGCCCTCTGCACGGTGATGGGTCACCCGTACTTCAGACTGGTCGAAGGCTATGCCCTCGCGGTATACTTTCAGCACCTGGTCCCAGATATACTGTCCTTCCAGTTCCGGTATGATGTCGATCAGGGGCAGGCCGATCACTTCCGGTCCGTGGCCGATCAGCGCGAGCATCGGTGCATTGATCTGCTCAACCACCAGTTCTTCGCCCATCAGTACCAGGGTGGGGGCCGGGGTCTGGTCGATCATCGATTTCAGGCGGGTCTTACTGTCTTCCAGCTTTCTCCGGGCCAGCACCTGCTCTGTGACATCGATGGCCATATGCATAACGGCAGGCTCCCCGCCGGCTTCCGGGATAACATTATACGAAAAGTCGAAGTAGCGGCGCTCCAGCCTGTCTTCGATGACCAGGTCGACCGCCTGTTCCTCACCGCGGAAAGGCAGCCCTGTTCTTTGCACGTCGAGGACCTTCTGCAGCGCGGGTTGCCCTTCAAGCTCCGGCAGCACTTCCAGCATCTTTTTTCCCAACACCGCTTCCGGAGTTTCTTTGTTCATAAAGCGCAGCATGGGTGTGTTGATATTTTCGATAGTGACGTCTTCTCCCTTCGAAAGCAAAATCCCTACCGGCGATTGCTCAATCATTTTGCGGAAGCGGCTCTCGCTTTGCTGCAGGCATTCTTCTGCGCGTTTGAGTTCGGTAATGTCGCGCGTTGTGCCGGCAATAGCTTCCACCTCACCTTTTTCATTAAAGACCGGTACAAAAATATAGTCATAGACTCGGCTGCCCAGTTCTGCATGCGGAAAAGATACGGTGCCCCGTATGGATTTGCCTGTAGCGACCACTTCGTCTATTTCCCGCTCGTGCATCAGGGCATGCCACTCTTCATAGCCATTGTCGCGCAAACCTTTGCCGATAGCGTCTTCTGCCTTTTTACCCCACATGCTGAGCAGTGCTTTGTTGGCATAGGTAAAAGTATAATTCAGGTCGAACACATAGACCAGGTCCGGCGTGGCGTTGATAATGGAATCGTAGATGCGCTTCTGCCTGTCTGTTGCATCGCCCGCTTCCTTCCGCTCCGCTTCGGCTTCTTTCCGTTCTGTAATATCTTCCGTAGTGACCACCAGCAATTCCGCCTGCTTTACTGCGGTGAAGCGAAACCAGTGGTTCATGCCCTCACCGGTATACCGGCTTTCAAATTTGGTGCTGAGGCCTGTTGCTGCAACCTGTATGAATTTTTCCAGGATACCTGTTTCTCTTACCATAGGAAACAGCTCGCTGAAACGCTTCCCCTTATAGTCCGTAGTGTTGATCCAGTTAAAGGTATAGGCATTGAACAGCAGGATCGAAAAATCCTCCACTTGTCCGCTGCTGTCGTGCACAGCTTGCAGCACCGCGATACCATTAGGAGCAGAATCGAATACTGTTTGCAAAAGGCCGGTATTGTCTATTGCCTCCATCTGAAGTTTATTTTATGGGTTTTGGTGTACTTACAGACTAAGGTAAACAAACATGCCCTATGCGGAAATTTTTGCCGGAACGCGGGTAATCCTTGTTCCGGGGAACAGGAACTGCGGGGGATGTGCAGGTTTCGGGCCTTTATGGTTGATTTTCAGGCAAACCGCTGCAGGTGGGTTTTCTGCCTGCGGCAGGGTAGGCTTACTGCCGGCCTTGTCTTTTGCAGCGAGTTTTACAGTAACGCTAACAAAAAAGAGAAAGTGCTCCTGTTGTTGCCGTTATACCGCGGTAGCTTTTGATAAATCCACACCCAAGCCTTTAAGTGCAGCATAGCTCAGCTTGTCGATCTGTGCACCGTCAAAACAAACCGTTTGCAGCGCACGGTAATATTTATTCGTCAGCGCAAGGGGAGAACGGAAAGAAATATTGAGTAAGGTTGCCCCTTTGAATGAAACTCCGTTCAGCGCCGTTTTGTCAAAGCGTACTCCCGTAAAGGCCTGCCCGTCCAGGCACAGCCCGCTCAGGTCGGAAGCACTGAAATCCACGCCGGAAAAATGGCAGTTTTCAAAGAGGGTCCGGCGCAGGTCTGTTTTCGCCAGCTGTACATCCCGGAATTGTACCCCGCTGAACCGTGCCCCGGCCAGGTCTGAAGTGCTGAAACGGGTACGCAGCAGTATGGTTTTATCGAAACTGGCTCCGGACAGCCGGGTGGCGGATAGGGTGCAGTCCGTCAGGTTTGCCTTGTCAAAACAGGCTGCCTGCGCATCGCAGGCCCTGAAGGAACTGCCACTCAGGTCTGCACCTGAAAAATCTGCTCCCGCCAGGGCGCTGCCGTAGAATTTTCTTTTATGGGCCTTCACACCTGCAAAATCGCTGCCGGCCAGGTCGCTGCCACTGAAGCCGGTGTGCAGCAGGCGTTCGTCCGTGGGATCCGGCAGGCGGTTCCCGTGTTCCGTTTCTTTTGGCTGGGCTGGCTGCACGGTATCTCCTGCAAAGTAGTTCAGGTCAACATCCAGTATCGCGGCGATCCTGCCTATGGTAAGGATATCCGGTACCGACTCTCCTCGCTCCCATTTCCCTACAGCCTGGGGGCTGATGAACAATTGTGCGGCAAGCTGCGCCTGGGAGAGATTGTTTTTTTTACGGGCAAGGGCTATTTTACTGCCGATCATTTTGGTTTCCATAAATATAGTGTCCTTTTTTTTAAGACAAGGCAAAGGTAGACCCGCTCCGCGCGGATACGGTCAAAAAGGCCGCTACTGCTGGTTGTGTAGCCGCTACTTCCGGTTGTTTCCCACAACCCTGGGTAGTATAAGGGCAAAGG
>JAEUVW010000392.1 GCA_016786525.1 Chitinophagaceae bacterium | reverse complement strand
ATCTTTTCAAATTCCAGGCTGTTGCCGAGGCGGCGGATCTTTTTCTCCCCGCTGACATTGCTTTCGCTCAGCGCCAGCAGCTGGAACTTTCTCAGTTCGTGGAAGGAGGGGTAGACCTTCACCGTGGCAGCCGGTGCGGCGGCTGTTTTTTTCTGGAACAGGCCCAGGGGGCTTTCGATAAAGCAAAGGACCAGCCCGAAATGGTAATGCCCCCGGCTCAGGGGGCGCAGGGTATAGTCCAGCACGGTGCTGCTGTCGTACTGCAGTTTTGCATACAGGGCAAAGTCGCGCTCCTGGAATTGCTCCGGCAACTCGTCGATCACTGTGATGCGGACGGTAAAGGGGTAGCGGTTGTGCAGTTCCAGGCTTACCTTATTTTCATGCCCCAGGCTGAGCTTGGGCGCAAGGATCCTTTGGGCTTCCAGCCTGCCCCCGCTCAGGAAGAGCAGTATATAGTCCAGCAGGCTTAGTAAAGTAAGCGCGGTCAGCAGGGCCAGGGCCGGAAGGAAAAGAAAAGTAAAAAAATAAGCGCAAAAGAAAGCCAGGGTGCACACACACAGCAACAGGTACCAACGCCTGCTGATGTAAAGGTTGCCGATGAACTGACGGAAAAATTGCACCCCTGCAAGATAGTAAATTCAGTAAAACACCCGGGGGTGTTCTATTGGTGAGTGGCCCAGCCCAGCAGCAGCCAGCCCAGTACGACAAAGGGGGCCGGTATCTTGGTAAAATAAAGAATGGAAAAAGTAAGCCCGGCTACCACCAGGGTGGTCATCTCCATTTCTATTGTGGATTTGAACAATACGATGCCCGATGCCCAGACGATACCGACAATAGCAGCATTGATGCCTTCAATAGAACGGAAGATCACAACGTAGTTTTTGAGATTCTGGTACAGGGGGAATAAAAAAAGCAGCAGCAGCGTACTGGGCAGGAAAATACCGATGGTAGCCGTCAGGCAGCCGATGATCTGCCACAGCGGACCAAACTGGCTCATCGCGATCCCGCCTACAAAAGTACAGATCGAAAATACGGGGCCGGGCACTGCCTGCAGCATACCATAGCCTGTCAGCAGCTGGCTTTTGCTCAGCCACTCCGTTTGTCTGCGGGTAACGAACTGGTACAGCATCATCGGGATCAGGGCCTGCCCGCCGCCGAATACGATGCTGCCGAAACGGTAGAAGTTTTCGAAGAGGTTGAAGACCCGCCTGTGCTCCCAATGGTTCAGCCTGGCCCATTCACTCAGGATACCCGCCAGCGCGAAGATGCCGAAAAAGATCCAGAGGATATTCCAGTTTACTTTAAAGTGAGCCGGGTTTTCACCGGGGATCCGTTTGTCGCTGAAATTGCTGATAATGCCCGATGCTACAATGAGACAGGGGAACACCCAGGGCGATTTGATAAACACCGTAGCCGCAATGCTGCCCAGCATAATGCACCAGGTGGCCGGATGGTTTACCGTCTTCTTCATCATCTTGATGGCCGCATAGACGATAAAACCCAGGGACATGGGCTGTACAAAACTGAACAATTGGTTTTGCAGCTGACGGGCATCCAGGTACAGCAGCAGGAACGAAAAAGCCGCCATCAGGATGGTGGCCGGCAGTATCCAGATCAGCAGGGTCAGCAAGGCCAGGGGTACGCCACCCCTGCGGTATGCGATCAGGAATACGGTTTGCGAAGAGGAAGGGCCGGGAAGGATCTGGCAAAAGGCATTGTACTCCATCAGCTCTTCCTCTGTCACATCTTTGCGTTTGTGCGCAAAGGTCTTGATCATCATTGCAATATGCACCTGGGGGCCGCCGAAAGCGGTACAGGCATACATCATTACAGCCTTCAAAAATGGTATATGACGTAAAAACATATTGTGAGCGTAAGCGAATCGGG
>JAEUVW010000099.1 GCA_016786525.1 Chitinophagaceae bacterium | reverse complement strand
AAGGGTAGACCACGGTACGGATATCGTGGCCGCTACGATACAGGCGGTAAACCTGCGTCTGCGCCCCATCATCATGACCTCCCTGGCCTTTATCCTGGGTGTGCTGCCCCTGGCCTTCGCCAGCGGAGCGGCCGCTGTTTCCCGCCAGACCATCGGTTGGACAGTGTTCGGGGGAATGCTGGCTGCAACCACACTCGCCATCTTTGTGGTGCCGGTATTGTTCGTGCTGATCACTAAATTGTCCTACGGCAAAAAGCTGAAACGCATCAAAGAAGAGCAGGAGCGGATTGCTGCGATAGATAAGAACATCACTTCGGGTGGTCAATAGGCAATAGTTTGAAGTAAAAAGAAGCCGTCTCAAAAGCAGATTTTGAGACGGCTTTAAACATGAATCCAGTCGACGATAGGTCATTCCGAGGCAGGAGGAATCTATACGTTACTCTATTGTTTATTGTAGCGATGTCCGACTGCATCTGTACCGGATGAAAGTGTATCGCCGATATCTATCCACTTTTTCCTATTGTACACTTGTTACTTTTTGATCATCAGGTGTTTTTGCTGGCTGTCCTGCGCGGTTTCCAGCAGGATGAGGTAAGAGCCGGAAGCCAGGCTGCGCACCGGGATTGCTTTGCCTGTGTTCTGATGCACTTGTATGGTCTTGCCCTGCATATCCGTGATGTACAGTTTTTCCCAGTCCGTATCGCCCGCTATGTGCAGTTCGTCGCCTGTGGGGTTCGGGTAAATGATGCTCCCGTTTTCAGCTGCAGCTTTTTCTTCGATACCAGTGGTTTTTGCTGTGAAGATACTGGCCGTAGCAGAACAGGCCGGTTCACAGGTGAGGGGAGTAGGCGGTGGCACCACATTTACGATGTACGCTGTCCGCACACCCATAGACCAGCAATACACGGTGATGGTGGTGGGTATGGGCGAAGGCGGAGTGCCGCCACAGGGAGCGGATGCTGTAGCGTTGGCCCTGACACTGCCATCTGCCTGCAGCACATATTCTGTAATGCAGCAACCATTCGTCTCGCAGGGCAGCATGGAGTACCAATTGTCGTGCAAACCGGCCTCCATGCCCATGCAGGCTTCCAGGGCGGGAGACAATTCAAATTCCAGCAGGTAATAGCAGGACGAGGGCTTGTTGAAGACAATATTGCCGCCAAGGTCTGCCAGCAGCAGCTTCGTGATCTTTTGCATCAGGTACCCGACGTTGATACAATACAGGTCGCAGGCGGAGCTGGTACTTTTGGGCGCAATGTACTGGTCTAAAGTTCTGACCTGTAATTTGCCGCCACACATGCGTGTCTGTATGCTCAGACGAACATCGTACAGGCAAGAGGGGCTCATAAAGGGCACGGTCTGGTTGTAGTAAACCTTTTGCGTCACAGGCCCCCAGGGCGTAGTACAGGTATCGCAGGGGCTGATGGCTGTCGGCTGGGCAAAAGAAGGAGAACACAGGAAGGACACAAAAAGCAGGCACAGCAAAAGAAAGCGTTTGATCTTGTTGAAGCGTTTCATAAAAAATGGTTGTTTTGTGGTCAGACCGGAAAGTGTACGCCCTTTCCTTGCGCCCTACTTTTTTCTGAAGGTGTTCGGGTATTCCTTTAAATATTGTACAACAAAAATATATGACATTTTTCTATAAAAAATGAGGAAAAAACCATGATTTTCCAGGTGTGTTTCTGTGGGGTAAATCAAAGTATCTGTACCGGGCAAGGAGAAGACGGGAAACGCGTTCGCAACAGCCAAGCGGCAGGGTAGCTTTGCCCAAAATAAACTATCTTGCTCCATCATTTTTACCAGATAATCAGCATTCCAATGTCTTTGATCATAAAGCCCTGCACTACAGACTCCGATTTTAAAGCTTTTGTACAGTTCCCGTTCGACCTGTACAAGGGCAATCGCTATTGGGTTCCCCCGATGAAAAAGGATGAGCTGAACTCTTTGCGCCCCGAGACGAACCCTGCATTTAAGAATTGTGATGCACAATTCTGGCTGGCACTGAAAGACGGTAAAGTAGCAGGCAGGGTAGGGGCCATCATCAACAAACCGTACAACGAAAAGACCGGCGAACAGCTTTGCCGCGTGAGCCGGATCGAGTTTATCGACGACAAAGCCGTCAGCGCAGCCCTGTTGCAGACCGCCGAGCAGTGGGCCAGAGAAAAAGGTATGAAGGGCATTCACGGCCCCCTGGGTTTTTCGAACCTGGACCACCAGGCCATCATGATAGAAGGTTTTGACCACCTGCCTTCCATTGCATCAGAATATCATCTGCCTTATTACAAGGCTCATTTTGAGGCCGCGGGCTATGAAAAGGAAATGGACTGGGTGGAGTTTCGCTTGAAACTGGAAAAGGAAATACCGGAGAAAGCGCTGAAACTGAACGATATGATCCAGAAGCGCTACAACCTGAAGGTCATCCATTTCACCAGCCGCGACGAAATGAAAGTCTATGCGCAGAAAATTTTTGACCTGCTCAACAATGCTTTCGGCGACCTGTTCAGCTTTGTAAAAATGGACCAGGAGCTTTGTGATTTCTACATCAACAAATACTTCAACTTCCTGAACCCCGAATTCGTAAAAGTGATCGAGGATAAGGATGGCAACCTGATCGGTTTTATCATCAGCCTGCCTTCGCTGAGCGAGGCCATGCAAAAGGCGAAGGGCAGCCTGTTCCCGCTGGGCTGGTGGCACCTGTCGCAGGCGCTGAAAAGGCCAAAGGTCGTAGACCTGCTGCTGACGGGCATTCACCCCGACTGGCAGGCCCAGGGCGTCAGCGCTTTGCTGATCACCGAACTGCAGAAAGTGATGCAGAAGAACGGTACAGAGTACGTAGAGACCACCGGTATGCTGGAGACGAACGAGAAGGCGATCAACCACTGGAAGAACTACGACCACATCCAGCACAAGCGGAAACGCTGCTTCAGGAAAATGTTTTAAGCATCCATGACCCGATACTTTATTGAAGTTCAATACAAGGGTACTGCCTTTCATGGATCCCAGATCCAGGGGCAGCAGGTGACGGTGCAGGGCGAGCTCAACAAAGCCCTTTCCCTGTTCCTGCGCCGGCCGGTAGAGACCCTGGGGGCCAGTCGTACCGACGAAGGCGTTCATGCCCTGTGCAATTACTACCATACCGACCTGGACATTAGCCTGGACCGGAAAGTGCTGTATAACCTGAATGCCCTGCTGCCTGCAGCGCTGTCGGTAAAAAACATATACACCTCCGCCGACCCGGCCGCCAATGCGCGCTTCGGGGCCATACGCAGGCGCTACCGCTACCGCATTTATTTTAAGAAAGATCCTTTTCTATACGAGCGGGCCTTATCGTTCCCTTATGCGATAGACCGCGATATCCTGAACCATACGGCCGCCATGTTGCTGGAATACACCGATTTTGAAACCTTCAGCAAGCGGAACGCACAGACCAAAACATTCAAATGCACACTGTACCGCAGCGAATGGGAGGCCGTGGGCGATGAACTGCACTTTGTCGTAGAAGGCAACCGCTTCCTGCGGGGGATGGTGCGTGCGCTGGTGGGTACGCAGCTGCGTGCAGCACGCGGCAAATTTTCGCTGGACGATTTCCGGCAGATCATCGAATCGCGCGATTGCAGCCGTGCGGACTTCAGCGTACCGGGCTTTGGCCTGTACCTGGAGCAGATCACTTACCCGGAAGGCTTGTTGCTGCCTTTGCCATAAAAAAAGGCTGCCATTTCAAAACAGCAGCCGATGGGAATATTTTGCGCCTTAATTTCTTTGCGTCCCTGCCTGACTGCCGGCAAGTTAGCGTGGAATAGTCTCCTGACTTTTACGAAAAAGCTTACATCAACAGGTCTTTAAAATATTTTTCAGACTTTTTACCGATGGCTACGCGTTTTTCAATGTAGCTGTCCACCTTGTCTTTAGGGAAGCGGAAACGGTATTCCGGATCGGGGTAGATGTCCATCACGAAGAGCTCATAGTCCGGGTTCCATTTCTGCAACAGGTCCTTATCTACCTGCAGTTCCTGCTCCAGTATTTCGAGGCTCAGGGGTTCCTTCAATGTGATGATGGACATGTTTTTCATCTCTTCAGGAGTGAAGGCCGGTTTGGGTTTGGCCTTTTTCATTTCTCCTTTTGCCGGTGCCATTTCCGGGTGCATTACATAGTCATCCGGTATTTTGCCGCAGCCGATGAACGTCTTCATGTTTTCGAAGATGGAGGCAGTCGCCACGAAAGCCATCACATGACCTTGTGTTTCGCGGGGCAGGTAAGGTTTGATCACCCAGAAATTGCGGCTGCCTGTTTTTTCAATCGCACGTTTTACCGGCGTGGGGCCGCAGTTGTACGAAGCCACCACCAGCAGCCAGTCTTCCATTTCATTATAGAGGTAATTCAGGTATTTGGCTGCCGCATTGGTGCTTTTAAACCAATCGGTACGGTCGTCCCTTTTCCCGTTTACAGTCAGGCCCATCAGGCGGCCTGTTTCCTCCATAAACTGCCAGGGGCCTACGGCGCCTACCGGTGATATGGCTTTATTGTTCAGTGCAGACTCAATCACCGCTAGGTACTTCAGCTCATTGGGGAGGTTGTTCTTCTTGAATACATTATCGATCATCGGGAACTTCGTCTTGGCCCGGTTATCGACCACATTCAGCGTTTTGTTATGGGAGCTCATGTAGGATTTCACAAAATCCATCATGTAGTCGTTCATGCCGCCGAAATAGCTTTTCTGGCCTGCCAGGGGAACCATAGCTTTTTTGCGGGCATCTTTAGTCGCAGCAAGGTTCATCGCAATGATGGTCCTGGCTTCTTCCTCTTTACAGAATTGCGCCCTTGCACGGGCCGAATCCAGCCTTATCTTCTCTCTTTTTTCGTCTTTGACCGCATCCGGCCTTTTAGCCGCCAGGCGGTCTTTCCAATACTGTGCCTGTGCCGGAAAAGTAAGGCCCAGGAAGAGCGCTGAAATGAAAAAATGTTTACGTTGCATAGTTTGTTGTTGCTAAAATAAATAAAATCACTTACAATGACAATATTCATGAAGAGCTGCACCCAAAGTTCGCAAGGTGTATAGATACGAAATGATGCAAATCAGTGGGTTACACTGGCTTTGCATCATTGGATAAAATTAATAGTTGGGACGACTACTTCTTCTCTACTTCTTTGTTGTTGATACCAGCCTCAATGTCACTATTCACTCCTTCCTTGGCATCGTTAAACTCACGGATGCCAGTCCCAATCCCACGTGCCAGTTCCGGTATTTTTTTACCTCCAAACAACACGATAACAACCAGTAAAATAATTCCCCATTCTCCGCCGCTGGGCATAGATAAAAGGAATTGCGGGTTGATGTTTGCCATAGTCATGATCTTCTTTTTTAAAACTTATATACAAATATACCCACTAAAAATGAAAAGAAGCGTGAAAATCTTGGAAATGCGTCTTGCAATAACAGCTCTGCAACAAGACTCATCGATAATGGGCGAACAGAGCCGCTGCGCCCCTTTGATAAGCCCTGCAGGAGGTACAAAAAACCAGACCTATAAGGTTTTCAAAACCTTATAGGTCTTAATGGATCTGCTGTAATTGCCTGTTAATGAGGAAGAAAATGATGAACGTCTTCGATATCCCCTTTGTAAACAATGTACCCGTTGTGCACAATGATTACTGTTGGAAATGAAAGGATATTGAATAGCCTTTGGGTTGTTGTATCGCCCGAGGCTACCGGGAAATGGTATAATTCAGATACTGTTTTTTGCGCTTTTGTGTTTGCTGCACTATCGGCAGACTGTAGCAATACCGCTATTATTTCCACTTCGGGCTTCCCCTGGTATTGCAGGTACAGGCTGTCTAGCAGCGGGAATTTTTTATAACAAACCCCGCAGCTTTTGGACCAGAAATCCAGGACAATATATTTATCCGTTGAATAATCATTGGTAAGTGTTACGTCGTTATGCACAATGTGCCAATCCTTTGGCGCAGGCAATTGTAGCGCATTATGTGTATTGCCGTAGCAGGAATAATTATAGGCCATAGTGTTCAGGTAACGTATGCTGATGAACACGGTCAGTGCCAGGGTTGCAAAACCGATAATAACCCGGATCGTTTTCTTTGAAAAGCACTGGTATGCAAAGAATATAGCAGCCAACTCGCAGGGCAAACGCGGGAGGCTGAAAACAGAACTATGCCATCCACCCTCTACAAACCTGATGAATATATCCCAGAACAGCCAGGAAAGAGAAAATATAATATAGGTGCGCAACAAGCGTTCAGGGCTGCGCAGCTTGGTACGGTAAAAAATAAGAACGCCGGCAATGAAAAAGCTACAGGCGCCCAATAAAAGATTAATATCCAGGTCGTCCGCTCGTATGATATCCATAAGGCGGGCATTCAGAAAGCCGCTCAGTGGAGCCAGGAAGAAGAGCCATAAAAATCGTTTCATTGTATTGTTTTAATCCTGCAAGGTAAAGGACACTATTCATTTTTCTGATTGAGTAAATAAGGCGCTTATTACGGTTCAATCTTTTCCTCGCGATAGCTTTCCCCTTCTTTTGTAATCATTATAACATGGGAAAACACTCCGAATATCTGCTCCAGGCTATCCTGAGACACATGGAAGTGCGCCCTCTTCTTAAGCACCCTGCTGTAGGTGCTCAGGCTCGTAGTATCAAATACAACAATATCCTCTTGCTGCAGCTTGTCAATTACCTTTTCCTGAAGACAGCCGCCGCAGGAGTACATCGATATGATATACAGTTTCTGGTGTTGTTTTAAACGATACCTACTTAAAAATCCTTCTTTAGGATTTATCGTCCGGCAACTGAAGGGAAACCACAAAATAAGTATGGTCAGCACCATTTGGAATGTAGATCTGGTCTTTATAGATAAAGGCGAGCGGTACATTGAAATGATTGGATTGAATGGTAAGCGAATCAATAAGGTCTCCGGATTTCGAAAAGCCAAGCACCTCATACTTTCTGTTATTTTCCGGCGACGGCTTTTTCCGGATCAGGTAAAGGTTTTCTCTTGTATCGGCAAACAGGCTGAAATTAATGTCATTCTGCATCTTATATTTCCTTTCTTCATCCATCGTACTGTTTTTCAGATTCTTGCTGTAGGAAATATTATGCGTTCCGGGAATAGGAAAAATGTATGAAGTATGCGTAATGAACGAGTAGGAATAAAGACGATCTGATTTTTTGTTCGTGTAATAAAATTTATCCTTATTCTTGTCTATGGTATAAACCTGCCGGATCAGCAAATCATAGTTTTGAAAGCCATATTCAGGAAATCTTGCAATTTTGCGGATTACCGGATCGGTTCCCTTGAAGTTGTCAACAACGTAATAGGCTGTCGTATCGATCAAGTTCTCATTTGTTGCCTCCCGTAAGCGGTAAGGTATGATCAGGCGGGTTCCGTTTATGACGATCGGCA
>JAEUVW010000326.1 GCA_016786525.1 Chitinophagaceae bacterium | reverse complement strand
TTCTTTTTCGCGCTCTTTACCTTTAATACGATCTCGTTGCTCCCTATCTCGTTGCAGCTCGTCCTTGAATTTTTCCTTGATATATTCCTTGCCCCCTGCCTTCATTCCTTGAAAAAATGAGTGATGTTCATTTTTTGATTTCACAAGCTGGTCAAATAATGCTGGGTCTTCTTTTGCAACGATATAGCCACTATTGAAACCTTTTTGATAATCGGGGTCGATTTGTAATTCTTCATCTATCATGGCTAAAAAGTTTCTCTTGCGTTTTTATTGAGGAATTCGTGAATTGAATCAGTATCGTACAGGATGATTTTCTTTTCAGGTTGGGAAAACCGGATTTTGCCTTCATCGCGAAACTTTTGTAGTGTTGATTTAGCAGTAATGCGAAGCATCTTCATAGCTTCTTCGCCCGAAACCCATTTATCGGTTTGTTTTCGCTCCTGCTGTTCAGTAAAGCGCGAAACAACTTTATCCAGTAAAGTATAGAAAGCCTTGTCTTCTAGGCATATTACTTCCATTCGCAAGTATTGAGGAAACGAATATACGGACTGTTATTTATACAGTGGGGATGACATCAATTTGTTTTAGCACTGTTTTAGCAAAAACAAAAACGGTTTGCAGGAATTAGCTGCAAACCGTTGTCTTTCTGTGTGGTGCGAGAGGGATTTGAACCCCCGACACATGGATTTTCAGTCCATTGCTCTACCAACTGAGCTATCGCACCGATTTCAATCGGGTTGCAAATATAGGCGCTTTTGCTAAAAAACAAAAAAAGAATTGCAATTCTTTGAAAATAAAATAAGGACGTTAAAATTTAGTTGGATAATTCCCCTGCTTTTCTAATATTTGTGAATATAACTTCCAACTAAAACCTACGAATAGTGGCGTACGACAACAAGAACTACGGCGACAACAACCGTAACAATGAAAGTATTTACAGCAAAAGAGTGAAAGCAGGTAAAAGAAGAACCTACTTTTTTGATGTAAAGGCTACCCGCAGCAACGATTATTTCATCACGATCACAGAAAGCAAAAAGCGTTTTGAAGACGATGGTTATGACCGTCACAAAATGTTTATCTATAAAGAAGATTTCAACAAATTTGCAGAAGCCCTGGTAGAAACCGTCAACTACGTAAAAACC
This sequence comes from Chitinophagaceae bacterium, assembly GCA_016786525.1. GTDB lineage: Bacteria > Bacteroidota > Bacteroidia > Chitinophagales > Chitinophagaceae > Rurimicrobium. The sequence goes on along the minus strand of JAEUVW010000326.1, from coordinate 20,837 downwards.
GAGTTGATGCCGGATTTCGACTTCGACGCTTTCAACAACAGCGAAGAACAGGACTATGACCAGGCTCCTAAAACAGAGGTGGTCGGCGCCATCAGCGAACCCACTGAAACGATTGCCGTAGCGGCAGCACCCGCTGAAGAGACCGGCAGCGATGTGGACGCCTGGAAAATCTAATGCAGATCTGATACAATATACTGAAGGGCCTGGTAATCAATACCAGGCCTTTTTGTTTCCGCTCACGAAAGCAGCAAATAGTACTTACATTTGCTGTCGTTGCCCTTTTTGAGTTTATGTCCTTTTTCTCACCAAAGCAAATTCTGAAAAGTGAAAGCCATCATCCCCGTAGCCGGCGCCGGTACCAAGCTGCGCCCCCTGACCTACACGCAACCCAAAGCCCTGATTCCGATAGCCGGCAAGACGATCCTCAGCGTGATCGTAGACCAGCTCCTGGAAGCGGGCGTACAGGAATTCGTCTTCGTGATCGGCTACCTGGGCGAAAAGATTCAGGACTATGTGGGGCATCACTACCCCGGGCTGAAATGCTCCTTTGTCAGCCAGAACGACCGTAAAGGCACCGGCCACGCCATCTGGCTCACCCGCGACAAGATCGGTGATGAAGAGATCATCGTGGTACTGGGCGATACCATCTGCGATTACGACCTGCAGCGTGTGCTCAGCAGCCCGGTTTCGCTGATCGGCGTACAAAAAGTAGACGACCCCAGGCACTTCGGCGTCGCCGAGCTGGGAGAAAACAACAAGGTGCTGCATGTGGTAGAGAAACCCCTGATCCCCAAATCGAACATGGCGATGGTCGGTATCTATTTCATCAAAGAGACCAGCATCCTGTTTGAAGCCCTGAACAGTGTCTTTGCGAACGGAGCCCTGCCTGCCGGTGAATACCCGCTGACCAATGCGATAGAACAGATCATTACCGGGCGCAACGTGCGCTTCGACGCCTTCAAGGTGAATACCTGGTTTGACTGCGGTAAAAAAGAAACCCTGCTCAGCACCAACGCCACCCTGCTGAAGAATACAGACAACAGGAGCGCAGAAGCCCAGACCGACACCGTGATCATCCATCCCGTCAGCATTGCCAAAGGCTGCGTGATCAAAAACTCCATCATCGGCCCTAATGTGACCATCGGTGAAGAAACCAAGATCGAGTTTTCCATTATTAAAAACTCCATCATCGGCTCCTATGCAGAGCTCGAAGACGTATTGCTGCATGGCTCCATTATCGGCAGCGATGCTTATGTACGGGGCAGCAGCCAGAGCCTGAATATCGGGGACAATACAGAGATCGATCTGCGCTAAGATTGTCCGCGATGCATTCTTTCTTACCACCACTGAAGCGGCTGCTGTACCAGCTGCTGTTGTTATTGCTGCTGTACCAGTGCAGCCGTGCTGTATTGACGCTCCTCAACCTCGACCAGTTTGCAGGCCTTTCCCTGGCCGCTTATCTGCGCATAAGTCTTGTTGCGGTTCGCTTTGACCTGTCAGCACTGCTGCTGCTCAACAGCCTGTACATCCTGCTGCTGTTGCTCCCCGGGCGCAATACACGATGGCAAGGCTTGCTGAACACCCTGTTCGTTGCCGTCAACAGTATCGCCTTATTGTTTGAGCTCAGCGACTGGGCTTATTTCCCTTACAACCACAAGAGGGCAACAGCCGATGTGCTTTCCCTGATTACCCGCAAAGGCGACTTCCTGAACCTGCTTCCCGGCTTCCTGCTGGCCTACTGGTATATACCCCTGGCGGCAATAGCACTGATCTTTTTGTTGATCCGGCTGAACGGGGCGATCTGTAAACGCACACCCTTAAGCGGGCAGCCCGGTCTGCCGGCACAGCTGCTGCGGCTGATTGTTGCCGCGGTAGTCTGTATTACGGGTATACGCGGCGGCCTGCAACTGGTTCCCATAGGCCTGCGCGATGCGGCAAAGGCTACCGAAAGCCGCTATACACCGATTGTACTCAACACACCCTTCAGCATCCTGTTCAGCATCCAAAATGAGCTTAGCGAAGAGCGCTATTACGGGGATGCGGTCCTGCAGCAGTACATCAGCACCACCAGGCAGTACACCGGAAAGCCGTTCAGGAATAAAAATGTCGTGATCCTGATCCTGGAGAGTTTTTCAAAAGAATTTACCGGTATCGGCCACCGGAAAAGCTATACCCCTTTCCTGGACGGCCTGATGCAGCAGTCCCTGACCTGTACCCATGCTTTTGCCAATGCCAACCGCTCTGCAGACGGCATCCCTGCGATACTGGCCGGTATCCCCAGCCTGCAGGAAGAACCCTTTGCCAGCTCTCCGTACGGCGCCAATAAAATTTCCTCCCTCGCCAACCTGCTGGGCCGGAAAGGCTACAGCAGCGCCTTTTACCACGGCGGCACCAATGGCACCATGAGCTTCGACAACTTTGCGGCTACCGCCGGGTTCCGGCGCTATGTGGGCAGGAAGGAATACCCGGACCCTAAAGACTATGACGGCAACTGGGGTATATGGGACGAGCCCTTCCTGCAATTCACAGCAAAGGATATGGGCACGATGAAAGAACCTTTCTGCGCTTCAGTATTTACCCTCAGTTCGCACCAGCCCTTTACCGTGCCCGAACAGTATAAAGGACGTTTTCCCAAAGGCAATTTGCCGATACAGGAGACGATAGGCTACACCGATCATGCCCTGCGCCTGTTTTTTGAAACCGCACAAAAACAGCCCTGGTATACCCGCACGCTTTTTGTGCTGGTGGCCGATCATTGTTTCGCCCTGGCGGAAGACGATTATTACCATTACCACCAGGGCCGCTTTGCGATACCCCTGGTCTACTTTGCCCCGGGAGATACCACGCTGCGGGGACAAACAGATACACTGACGCAGCAGATCGACATCCTGCCTTCGGTACTGGATTATCTAGGCTACCCCGATGCTTTTTTTGCATTCGGCAACAGTATCTTTTCTCCTGCCCCATACAGATATACCATCCAGCACTGGGGCAGCGAGATCTTATGGACAAAGGACAATTACCTGCTCAAAGTCATCAACGGCAAAGCCCACGGCTTTTACGACACCCGTACCGACAGCCTGAGCGCGAACGACTTGCTGCAATACGGCGATGCCCGCGCAGCAGATTCCTACAATTACCTGAAGGCCTTCCGCCAGGCCTACACCGGAGCACTGATCCGCAACAGGATGTGGATACCCTGAGCCCGATACAGCAACAGGCCCTCAACAGTTGCTGAGGGCCTGTACCCGATCCTAAAGCTAAACGATGAACGACCGGGGAATTGCTTTGAGGATATATGAGGTATCCGGTAGAAAGAACGTGAGTATCCTTTGCCTGGTATGGTACAATGAACAGGTTTTCCCAAAAGAAAAACCGCCGCAGGCATTGGCCTGCAGCGGTTTCCTATTTTAATCGAACGATGAAAACGATTAGTATCCCATATCCATGCCGCCGGGCATTCCGCCAGGCATTGGCGCGGCTGATTTAGGTTCTGGTTTGTCGGCGATCACACACTCGGTGGTCAGCAGCATACCGGCAATAGAAGCGGCATTCTCCAGGGCCACACGGCTTACTTTAGTCGGATCGATTACACCGGCAGACAGCATTTTTTCATACACTTCGGTACGGGCATTGAAACCGAAGTCGTCTTTGCCTTCTTTTACTTTCTGTACGACGATAGAGCCTTCGATACCGGCGTTGCCTACGATCTGGCGCAGGGGTTCTTCCAGCGCGCGGCGTACGATAGCGATACCGGTAGCTTCGTCGTTATTGGAGCCTTTCATTTTGCTGATGCTTTCGATAGCGCGGATAAACGCGATACCGCCACCGGCTACGATACCTTCTTCTACGGCAGCGCGTGTAGCGTGCAGGGCGTCGTCAACACGGTCTTTCTTTTCTTTCATTTCTATTTCAGTGGCAGCGCCTACATACAGTACTGCTACACCACCGGCCAGTTTCGCCAGGCGCTCCTGCAGTTTCTCGCGGTCGTAGTCTGAAGTAGTGGTTTCGATCTGTGCTTTGATCTGGTTCACCCGGGCAACGATATTGGCTTTCTTGCCTTTACCGCCCACCACAGTGGTGTTGTCTTTATCGATAGTGATGCTTTCTGCCTGGCCCAGGAACTCCAGGGTAGCAGAACTCAGCTGGATACCTTGTTCTTCGCTGATCACAGTACCGCCGGTCAGCGCAGCGATATCCTGCAGCATTTCCTTGCGGCGGTCACCGAAGCCCGGAGCTTTTACGGCACCGATTTTCAGGGAGCCACGCAGTTTGTTCACCACCAGGGTAGTCAGCGCTTCACCTTCCACGTCTTCTGCAATGATCAGCAGCGGACGGCCGGCTTTCATCGTAGCTTCCAGGATGGGCAGGATGTCCTGCAGGGTGCTGATTTTTTTCTCACAGATCAGGATATACGGATTGGAAAATTCGATCTGCATCTTCTCTGTGTTGGTCACAAAGTAAGGGCTGAGGTAGCCGCGGTCGAACTGCATTCCTTCTACGATATCTACTGTAGTTTCGGTGCCTTTTGCTTCTTCTACGGTGATGACGCCTTCATTACCCACTTTGGCCATAGCCTGTGCAATCAGTTTGCCGATGGCGTTATCGTTGTTGGCAGAAATGGTCGCCACCTGCTCAATTTTTTTATTGTCTTTGCCTACGGTCTGGCTTTGCCTTTTCAGGTCTTCCACGATGGCAACAACCGCTTTGTCGATACCACGTTTTACATCCATAGGGTTCGCACCGGCGGCAACGTTTTTCAGGCCTTCGGCAATGATCGCCTGAGCCAGTACCGTGGCGGTAGTGGTACCGTCACCGGCCATATCCGCCGTTTTAGACGCTACTTCTTTCACCATTTGCGCACCCATGTTTTCGATAGCGTCTTCCAGTTCGATCTCTTTGGCAACGCTCACACCGTCTTTGGTGATGGCGGGAGCGCCGAATTTTTTCTCGATCACCACGTTACGGCCTTTAGGGCCCAGGGTTACTTTTACTGCGTCAGCCAGTACATCCACGCCCTTTTTCATTTTGTTGCGGGCTTCGATATTAAAAAGCAATTGTTTTGCCATTTTTTTTAAAGTTTGAGATTAATGAATTTGGCAATGCGCCAATATTTTAAGAATAATGATGGATAGAAACTATTGCCGGATGATTTCAGCGGCAAATGTCTTATTCCCTAGATAATAGCCAGGATATCGCTTTCGCGCATGATCAGGTAGTCCACACCGTCCAGGGAGATCTCTGTACCGGCATATTTGCCATACAGTACGGTGTCACCTACAGCTACAGTCATCGGCTCGTCTTTTTTGCCCGAACCAACAGCAATCACACTGCCGCGCTGGGGTTTTTCTTTCGCAGTATCGGGAATGATGATACCGCCTGCGGTCTTTTGCTCTGCCGCATCTGCTTTTACGATTACCCTGTCATGCAAGGGGGTAATGCTAACGGAAGGAGTACTTGCTTTTTTTGCCATAATCTATAATTTAATATAAGATGTTTGAGGAGTTTCCCATGTTACAGCATATTTTATGCCAAATAGCCTGTGTGCGACATTTTAGCAGGAAAATCTTCCCGGCACCCTGTTTGCTTATAGGCAGCGACATTTTTACATACACAATTTCCTAACAAGGCATTTTTGGCAGCAATACCTACATTTGTTTCCAAACCTGAAATAATTATGTCGATACAAGTTGGCCAACACGCCCCCGATTTCACCCTTTTTGATACGGATAAAAAAGAAGTGACCCTGAGCACCCTGCGCAACCGCAATGTAGTACTGGTCTTTTTTCCCCTGGCTTTTACCGGTGTCTGCACGACCGAACTGTGCTCCCTGCGCGACAACATCAGCAGTTACGTAGCCCTGAATGCAGATGTACTGGGCATTTCTGTAGACTCCCTGTTCAGCCTTCAGAAGTTCAGGGAAGAACAAAGTATTAATTTCCCCCTGCTCAGCGACTTCAATAAAGAAGTTTCTTCGGCCTACGGCTCATTGTATGAAAATTTTGCCTTTGGTATGAAAGGCGTTTCCAAGCGCTCTGCCTTTGTCATTGACAAAGAAGGCATTGTGCGTTATGCCGAAGTACTGGAAGACGCCGGTAAAATCCCGGACTTTGATGCGATACAAAATGTGTTGAACACCCTTTAAGCTTATATTAAGATAATCCGGCCGTCCAAACACAAGTTGTTCGGCGTTGTTATTTTTATCTCTGCTTTTTTCTGCTACTTTTGGGGCAAGGTATACTAATCCGTTATATAATTGAATACGCTTATTTTTCATTCCGAGGCTGAACTGGTCGCTATGCTGCAAAGCAAAGACGAAAAAGCATTCAATTATCTATACGAGAATTATGCTGCAGCCTTGTACGGAGTGATCTTTAAGGTACTCGGCAAAGAAGACCAGGCCGGCGATATCCTGCAGGAAGTGTTTGTAAAGATCTGGCGCAGTATCGGGCAGTATGACGCGGGCAAAGGCCGTTTGTACACCTGGATGCTGAACATAGCGCGCAATTCGGCTATAGACCTGCTGCGCTCCAGGAATTTTCAGAAGGATCAGAAAACCACAGACATTGAGCAAAACGTATCTTTACAGGACCGGCAGCATATATCCGGTACCAATACAGATACTATAGGATTGAAAAAGTCGGTGATGAACCTGAAACAGGAATTCCGTGTGCTGATCGACCTGGCTTATTTCCAGGGGTACACCCAGGAAGAAATAGCAAAAACACTGGATATACCATTGGGAACGGTGAAGACACGGATGCGTAATGCAATACTCGAATTAAAATCAGTTTTTAAGTAAGGCAAGGGACAGGAAAGACGTGAACATTCAAGAGTACATATCAAGTGGAATCGTGGAAGCCTATGTATTGGGGCTGGCCACAGAAAGCGAGGTGCAGGAGCTCAGGCAACTGATGCTGCAATACCCCGAACTGCGTGCCGCTGTGCAGGAGCAGGAAGATGTCCTGGTCCGGTATGCGCAGCAAAATGCCATTGCCCCGCCGCCACAGCTCAGGCAAACCATATGGGAAGCGCTCCAGGGGGAAAAAAGCCTGGACGAATCGCAACCGACTATTGTAGAGCCGGCCTACCCGGCGACTGAAAAATGGCATCGGCCGGCGCCCCGGCGCCCTTATGCCTTAGCCGCTTCGCTGGCGCTGCTGATTGCCAGCGGCCTGGCCAACCTCTGGCTGCTGAACAACAATCAGCAAAAGAACACGGAGATTGCAGGCCTGAAACAGAGCCAGCGCGTCCTGGCCCGGGAAAAAAACGAGGCCCTGGCTGCCGTGGAAAAAACAAACGAATCCTTGCGGGTACTGTCTCTGCCGCGGCTGCAAAAGATAAGCCTGGCCGGCGTCGGTGCACACGAAGGGCAGTATGGCCTCTTGTATTGGGACAAGGCCTCCGGCGATGTCTTCCTGGACCTGAGCCCAATGCCCCAGGCACCTGCCGGCAAGCAATACCAGCTTTGGGCCATTATAGACGGCAAACCGGTAGATGCCGGCGTCTACATCCCCGGCAGCATGGCCAGGATGAAAACAATTGCCCGCGCGGAAATGTTTGCCATTACCATGGAAAAAGAAGGGGGCAGCCCTGTTCCTACACTCGACCAAATGGTGGTTGCCGGCAAGACAAGCTGAGGATACGGCACCGGATATCCTAAAGAATAATGAGCTGCGCCTGTGCGCGGCTCTTTTTGTTTTTATAAAAAATGGCCCCCGGCAAAACCATTGTTATTTTCCTGTCGTAGATATGCACGAACACATTCTTTCATTTTAAAAAATTAAACAGGAATTATGAAACATGCAACCGTAAAGGCTTTTGCCTTAGCTCTGGGCCTGCTGGCCACCAGCGCCTTCAGTAACCCGGTAAATGCACAGGAAAAAACCGTAATGGTAGGAGGAGCGCCCATGTACCCATCCAAAAACATTGTCCAGAATGCCGTGAACTCTAAAGACCATACCACATTGGTCGCGGCAGTAAAGGCCGCAGGCCTCGTAGAAACCCTGCAATCGCCGGGCCCCTTTACCGTGTTTGCGCCGGTAAACAAGGCTTTTGACCAATTGCCTGCCGGTACGGTAGACAATCTGCTGAAACCGGAGAATAAGCCCATGCTGACCTCGGTGCTGACTTACCATGTAGTCCCCGGCCGCCTGGGCAGCAAAGAGCTGATGGACCTGGTCCATGCAGGAGGAGGAAAAGCCATGCTGAAAACTGTACAGGGCGGACAGCTCACCCTGATGATGAAAGGCAAAGACCTGTGGGTAATCGATGCGAAGGGCGGAAAAGCCAAAGTAAGCACCAAAGATGTATTCCAGAGCAATGGCGTGATCCACGTGATCGACAAGGTACTGATGCCCTAGCGCAGGCATGCCTCACGCAAGACTGTTTTTATTGGTTAGATGGTGATGGAAAATCCCGGGCCGCAAGGTTCCGGGATTTTTCCTGGGCAGCTATGCCCCGGCCAGTGAGCAGGGAAAGCAGGCCTACCTGCAAACGCTTTTTCCCCTTTCTGGAATTCGCTTTAGATTTGTGATCATGAACCCGCACGAACAGCATTATCAGAGCCGGTATACCCTGCTGAACCCCGCCCAGCGCCAGGCGGTCGATACCACCGAAGGTCCCGTAATGGTGATCGCCGGGCCGGGTACCGGCAAGACGGAAGTGCTGGGCATGCGGATCGCCAACCTGCTGCGCAGCGAGGCACAGGTAGCCCCGCACGAGATACTCTGCCTCACGTACACAGAAGAGGCCGCGCACAATATGCGCAAACGCCTTACAGATATCGTGGGCCTTGCGGCACAGAAGGTGAACATCTTTACCTTTCACGGATTTTGCAACAGCATCATACAAAGCCACAGCGAACACTTTGGCCTGCGCCAGCTGGAGCTGCTGGGCGACCTGGAAAGGGTAGAGCTGATGCAGGAATTGCTGGCCCAGCTGCCCTCTGAGCACCCCATGCACCGGGTGGGCACCGCTACTTTCTACGATCTCCGGCCACTGGATGCCTTTTTTGCCGAAATGAAAAAAGAAAACTGGTCGGCACAGGATATCCTCGACGCTGTGGAAGTGTACCTGAACGACCTGCCCAACCGCGACCAGTACATCTATAAAAAGAAAACCAAAACGAACAATGCCGGCGACCTCAAACAAAAAGAGATCGACGCCGAGGCAGACAGGATGAAGCGTACCACTGCAGCCGCCAACCTGTTTAATGCCTATAACAATAAAATGCAGCAACAGGGCCGTTATGATTTTGCAGACATGATCCTCTGGGTGATCGACGCTTTTAAAAAGAACACCTACCTGCTGCAGCACTACCAGGAGCGCTACCAGTACATACTGGTCGATGAGTTCCAGGACACAAATGGTGCGCAAAACGAGATCCTGAACCTGCTGACGGCCTACTGGGGGGAAGACGCCAACATCTTTGTGGTGGGTGACGACGACCAGAGTATCTATGAATTCCAGGGTGCACGCATTAAGAACATCCTTGAGTTCTACGAAAAATACAAGGCCCGCATACAGGTCATCGTACTGACTGAAAACTACCGCTCAGGCCAGGCAGTGCTGGACAAAGCCATGCACAGTATCGGCAACAACCGGCAGCGCCTGCTGCATGCCCTGGATGCCCTGAAGCTGGATAAAAACATTGTCGCGGCCCATCCGCGTTTTGCGACGGAAGAGATACCCGAACCTACCGTTACGGAATATTACAATACCCTGCACGAAAGCGTGGCCGTAGTACAACAGATCGAAGCCCTGGCAAAGGAGGGTATACCCCTGGACAATGTGGCGGTCCTGTACGCACAGCATAAGCAGGCCGATCATCTCGTGGCCCTGCTGGAACGCAAGGGCCTGCCCTATTCCATACGCCGGAGCATCAATGTACTCGATGAGCTGATACCCCGGCAGGTGCAAAAGATCTTTGCCTATCTCGACCAGGAAAACAAGAAGCCTTTCAGCGCAGAGCACCTGCTTTTCGAGCTGCTGCATGCCCCCTACCTGGGTATAGACCCCAACGATATCGCCCGGCTGGCACTGTACCTGGGCGGGAAGGAGGCCCGGGAAAAAAACATCCGGCACTGGCGCCAGCTTTTTGTGCAGGAAATGCTGCTGAGCACGATGGAACTGAATACCCTGAAGCAGATCCTGCACTTTGCCCGCCTGCTGGACAACTGGCTGCAGCAACTACAGGTGCTGCGCATGCCCATGCTGCTGGAGAAGGTGGTCTATGATACCCGTCTCGTTGCCTGGTGCCTGCAGGGAGACGATGCCACCTGGCAGATGCAGGTATTGCAGACCTACTTTGCTTTTGTCAACGCACACAGTACACCGCAGACGAGCCTGCGCGAGCTGCTCGACATCATCGAAAAAATGAGAAGCGAAGGCGTACAGCTCCCGCTTCAGAAAATTGTACGGCAGGAGCAGGGGGTACAATTGTTTACCGCACACAGTGCCAAAGGCCTGGAGTTTGAGTATGTGTTCCTGATCGGCTGTACCAAAGATTTCTGGGAGAAAAAATCATCGGGCAGCGGGGGCATCAAATTGCCCGATACCCTTACGCGCACGGTAGACGAGCAGGACAATGACTACCGGGTAGAGGTGGCGCGCAGGGTATTTTACGTAGCCCTTACCCGTGCCAAAAAGTACCTGCACCTTTCGTATGCCCGGCAAAAAGACGACGGCAAAGCGCTGGAAGCGTCCCTGTTCGTGCAGGAGATCAGCGGGGACAATAAACCCATAAAACACGCGGTACCGGCACCGGAGCTGCTCGAAGAATTGCAGACCCTGCTGGGACCAGTCAACAGCACCTATATCCAGCTGGTAGACCGTGGCCTGATGCAGAAGCAGCTGGACAATTTTGCGCTCAGCGCCTCTGCTCTGAGCAAGTACCTGCATTGCCCCATACAGTTCTATTATGAAAATGTGCTTTGCACACCCGTAGCGGAAAATGACAGTATGGCCTTCGGAACCGCGATTCACTATGCGCTGGAAAGGGCCTTCCTGGAGATGGGCAAGACCCCGGACAAAAGCTTCCCCCCTGTAGCCGATGTGCTGGGCTATTTCCGTTATAAAATGCACGACAGGGAGCTGGCTTTTACCCCGCTTCAGTATGAGCGCCGCATGCAGAAAGGCATAGAGCTCCTGCAGGAGTATTATACAGAGCATGCGGAGCAATGGTCCAGGGAAGTGCTGCTGGAGCAGTGGTTCCAGGCCATCGTAGACGGAGTGCCGGTAAAGGGCAAGATCGATAAGATAGAATTGCAGGAACAGGGGTATTGCCGCGTGGTGGATTACAAAACAGGCAAACCTGACAGCCCCCATACCCGCGAAAACCTGTCTCCCCCCAGCGAAAAAAACAATATGCTCGGCGGGGATTACTGGCGGCAGATGGTGTTTTATAAATTACTGGTGGAACAGCAGCCTTTCAACAGGCTGCAGGTGAGCGAGGGCGTCTTCGAGTACCTGGAGCGGAATAAGGGGAACAGCTACAGCCATAAGGTCATCTTCCTGCCGGACGATGAGCAGGTGGTGAAAGGACAGATCAGGTCTGTATATGAGCGGATCAAAAATTACGAATTCCGGGAAGGCTGCGGAAAAGAAGACTGCAACTGGTGCACTTTTGTAAAAGATAACGGGCTCAATACCAGGCCGTAAGGAAGCGGACAAAAAAACGCCGGGCTATTGGATAGCCCGGCGTTTTTTGAATGATCTGCAAGCAGATTAGTTGTTTGTTGGGATCTCTTTCTGAGCGCCCACCATATCGCCTACGAATTTCGCTACAGAAGCGATTTTCTCAGGGTTCAGTGAGTAGTGGATGAATTTACCATCACGCACCGTATTAACGATGTTGGCACGACGGAGAATAGCCAGGTGCTGAGACGCAACAGATTGCTCCAAGCGCAATTTTACATAGATCTCAGTCACTTTCATGGTTTTATGTTCATTCAGCAACTTTATAATTTGCTGGCGCAATTTATGATTGATCGCCCTTAATGTCATTGCAGCACTTTTTACAGCCACATAATCCAGCCTGATCTGGTCAGCTGAATTTTCGTCTTTACGAATAACCAAAGTATTCGATGTCATTAATGTTTCCATCTACTTTATTTGTTTTTTTAACTGTTTGGTTTGTTTATTAAAATTTTTCTACTAAAAGATTACTGTATCATTAAACTTATGCAAACTTACGTTTTTGATTAAAACAAATTACTCACATATCAAAAAATAACGTTACACTTTAGTTAAAATAAGTTAATGCTATAATTTTTTTATTTACCAGATGGGTAAATCGCTGAATGTCAAACGGTAGATGAGCAATAAAATTAAACAGCAGGCTGTTTTTATTTATCCACATTAAATTATAAAATGCAAGTATTTTATAATTTACTACCGTTGCGGATTATACGTTTTCAGCGGCGGTTTTCACCAAGGGTATTTCTTTTATCTCTTTGATTTTAGCATAACCGCCCAATACATTCCTCAGGTTGTGAAAACCCTGGCGCTTTAACAGCGACGCTGCGATCACCGAGCGGTAGCCCCCTGCACAATGTACATACAGGTTTCTTTCCGGGTCTACCATAGCAATGGTCAGTATATCCGAAAAGGTGCTCAGGGGCATATTGCTCGCCCCTTTGATATGCCCGTCGTTAAACTCTGTCTCCTTTCTTACATCCAGTATTTCCAGGCGCTTATCGTTGGGCAGGTCCATCGCCAGCTCGTCTACATCGATATCGATGATCAGGTCCAGGGGTTCTCCTGCTGATTTCCAGGCTTCTATGCCTCCTTTCAGGAAGCCCAGTACGCTGTCGAAGCCGATCCGCGCCAGGCGCGTAATGCTTTCTTCCTCTTTTCCTTCGTCGGTTACCAGCACCAGTTGCTGGCCAAACGGCAATACGATTCCCGCCCACTCTGCAAAGCGGCCGTCCAGGCCGATGCTCACCGACTCCGGGATAAAGGCTTCTGTAAATACCGTGCTGTTCCGGGTATCCAATATCCAGGCCCCTTCACTGACCAGAGCTTTGAATGCCGGGACGTCCAGTGGGGTAAGTCCTTTCTGCATTACGGTATCCAGCTCTTCATAGCCGGTCTTATTGATCTTGGCATTGATGGGGAAATAAGCCGGCGGTTCCGCCAGTCCGCTGGTCACTTTTTGCACAAACTCTTCTTCCGTCATGTCCTGCAGGGCATAATTCATTTGCTTTTGTACGCCGATAGTACTGAAGGTATCCGGGCCCAGGTTCTTACCACAGGAGGAGCCGGGGCCATGTGCCGGGTACAGGATGATGTTGTCTGCCAGGGGCTTGATCTTTGTGTTCAGGGAATGATACAGTTTTGCGGCCAGCTCCTCTTTGCTGAGCTCCCCGCTGAACAGGTCGGGACGTCCTACATCACCGACAAATAAAGTATCGCCCGTGAAGATGCAGTAAGGCGCCCCTTGTTCATCATGCAGCAGGTAGCAGCTGCTTTCCAGGGTATGCCCGGGGGTATGCAATACGGTCATTTTCAGCGATCCGATGCTAAACTCTTCGCCGTCTTTTGCTTTATGAAACGCAAAAGAAGCTTCGGTATCAGGGCCATAGACGATCGTCGCACCGGTCTGGCGTGCCAGCTCCAGGTGACCGCTGACAAAGTCCGCATGAAAATGCGTTTCAAAAATATATTTGATCTTCACCTGCTTTTCTTCGGCAAGGCGCAGGTAAACATCCACATCACGCAGCGGGTCTATAATGGCGGCTTCCCCGCCCTCGCTGATAAAATAAGCTGCCTCACTCAGGCATTTGGTATATAATTGCTCTACGTACATCAAGTTAAGGTTTTAAACCATGCATCCTTGCAAAAATACGTATTTATCACCGGAATGCATATTAGTATTAAACAATATTTGCAACGTAAATTTCTATAGTAACCACAAAAAAAACCGCCCCTTATGGGGCGGTTTTTACAATAGACTATATCAGATCTTATTTCTGAACATTAAATTTAGAAATGCTTGCCTTGTCACCAACGTTTACACGCAGCATATACATACCGGTAGAGATCGTTGAGATATCCAGGTCGTGTTTGTTGTTCATGTTATCCAGTTCTTTTACCAGTACAGTGCGGCCGGCAGCGTCCATTATGGTAGCGGTAGCTTTGTCGTTCGCAGCGATATTCAGGTCAAAAGACACTTGGTTTACAGCAGGGTTAGGATAGGTCCTGATCGTGTTTTCTACAAAAGAGATTTCGTTCATTCCTGTAGGTGTTTTGTTGATCCAGATCCTTTGTGTATCTGTTGTACCAGGAGTAAAGGTAATCGCAGATTTAGAAGTAGTCACTGCGATCGGCCTCAGATACCACCAGTACTGTGTGTTATTTGTAAAAGGCTTGGCAACTAAGGATTTTGAAGAATTGTACAGACCTTCGATTGAAGCAAAAGGTGTCGGAACACCATTCACAGCCATAATAGAATCTTTTTTCAGTGTCCTGGTAGCGATTACATACTCGTTAGATGTATAAGATGAACCGGAGAAGGGGCTGCCCGGAACAACGTAGTGAATGGTATCACCTACCATAACGGAATCCGCAGCGGTCGGAGAAAGGTTTTGAAACAAATAAATCGGCCTTTGGGTTGAGCTTGTTGTCACGTTTGTATCCACGGCAGGTTTAACGATCAAAACCGCAATTGTAATGTTTCTTTGAGCTTGTACAGATACTGCCAAAATCAAAGCAAGAAGGGCTAAGTAGATTTTTTTCATAGCTTTTTAAGTTTTTTGTTTTATAAAATTACAAAGCGAAGATAACGATTATCAGTTGAAAAAAAAACCCTGCTTTAAAAATTTATTAACGAAAAAAGCCGCTTCCCCGGGAAGCGGCTTTTTTTTAAAATCATATGTCTGATTACCTGTGAATCAGGAATTTGCTGATCAGGGCCTGTTCGCCGCCATCGAGCCTGAGGTAGTAAGACCCCGGCGGCAGCATGCTTACATCAACGTCTACTTTTTGGGTACCGTAGGTGTTGCGGTCAAGTTCCTGCTGACGTACAACACGGCCCATTCCATCCATTACGCGTACGGCGCCGGGGCTTTGCAGGGTGTTGAAGTCAAAGTTGAAAGACACCTGGTTATTGGCCGGGTTAGGATATACGCTCAGAGAGGCTTTGGAAGAAGCGAAAAGGTCTACGACACTCAGAGGATAGCCCAGCACCCACATGTGTACCGTATCGATGGTATTGGTCATGCCATTGGGTTTAAAAATAATATCGTTGTCGCCGGGGACAATTTTCCCCTGCGGTACAATATTGACAATCTCTACATACCAGGCATAGCGTGCACTGTCTTTGCTTTCGGGTCGTTTGAACGGGTGGTAGTACACCTTCCTCGTTTTTTCCGTTTCGATATTTTTATCGGTTACTTCAAACATGGTTTGTACGAGGTCTGTAATCGGGTAAGGGTAAGATGGGGCATAGGCCGTATCAAACAATACAGGCCATGTCGGGCCGTCCACAACATGGTTCAGCACGATAGAGCTGCCCACAGGTACCGGTACCGTATAGGTGCGGTAAAAAGTTTTGCCTTTCGCACTGCGTGAGTCGTGCAGGAAAATGGTATCACCTACCCTGATGGAGTCCGGCCCCATATTGGTAATGGTATAAGCGGTGAAGACCTTTTCATTGGGCAATAACACATGATATTGGCCGTGTACCGGCGTATCAATGCGGATCGTGGTGGTGATCGTTCTCGTCCTTGCCTGCACACCTATGGCAGCAAGCAATACAAGCAGGGTTAAGTAAATGTTTTTCATGGTCTATTTTTTTGTTGAAATAAGAAAAATAATACAAGCGAAGATATAAAAACTTGTGTTAAAACGGAATTTTCATCTGTGTTTTTTTAATCAAACAGGGAAGCCTGTCCGTTCCGGATCCGGCGGAAAGCACTGAGGTTCCATTCGTGCTTTGTCTCATTCAGCCTGAACTTTTTACAATATAGGGAAAATTGTGTCCTGATCAGTTCGGCAATCCGGCCGTCGCCGACCATACGCTGGCCGAAACGGCTGTCGTTGACATTGCCGCCATGGCAGCTGCTGATCATATTCCACACCTTATCGGCCCGGTCGGGAAAACTCTTGCGCAACCAGTCTTCGAATATCGGCCCGATAGCCCCGTTCAGCCGCACTACGGTATAGCCGGCCCATTGCGCCCCTGCTTCTGCAGCAGCTTTCAGCACATCATGCATGTGGTCGTCATTCAGGCCCGGAATGATAGGGGCGTTCATAATACCGGTAGGGATATCGTGTTTTGCCATGGTTTCCACTACTTTAAGCCTGCCTTTATACGTTGCCGTACGGGGCTCCAGCTTTAGCCTCAGTTTTTCATCCAGCGAGGTGATGGAGCTGAAGACGCGCACCAGTTTTAGCTTTGCCAGCTCCTGCAATACATCCAGGTCGCGCAGGATCAGGGCATTCTTACTGAGCACGCCCACCGGGTTGCGGTAGTGCAGGCAGATCTCCAGCATCTGGCGGGTGATCTTCATTTTCCGTTCAATGGGCTGGTAGCAGTCCGTATTGCCCGAAAGCGATATCGGCGCCGGGGTCCAGCTTTTGCGCTCAAAAAATTTCCGCAGCAGTTCCGCTGCGTTTTTCTTGACCACGATACGGCTTTCAAAATCCAGGCCTGCACTATAGCCCCAGTATTCATGTGAATTGCGTGCATAACAATAGATACAGCCATGTTCGCAACCCTGGTAAGGGTTTGCGGAAAAGAGCATGCCGACATCGGGGCTTTTGATCTCGTTGACTACGGTCCGGCTTTCATCAAAAATATACTGTGTTTTCCGGACATCATGCTCCCAATCGTCAATGCCCTCTGCAAACTCCTGTACATAGGCTCCTTTAAGAAAACGGTTCTGCGGGTTGAACTGGGCCCCCCTTCCTGCATCATGACGGTCATTCGCTTTCTGGCTGATCATAATAATATCAATTGTGTTGCTTCAAAATACAGCAAAGGCAGCAGGAAAAGAGCGGCAATAACAAGATTGTGGACAAGTAAAGTGCACTGCATAAAGTTGCGCAAAAATCATATACGGATCGAGCTATGAATTACCTTGCAGGAACTTAAAAAAAACAAACAACTATGAGTAGCATACTGTACCAGGTAGCAAACGGAGTGGCACACCTGACCCTCAACCGCCCTGAAAAATACAACAGCTTCAATAAGGAGATGGCCCTTAGCCTGCAGCAGCGGCTGGACGAGGCGGCAGCAGATGAGTCCGTACGCTGCATCCTGCTGAAAGGAAGCGGCAAAGCGTTCTGTGCCGGCCAGGACCTGGGAGAAACAGAAGACCCCACACAACTCGATTTTGATGCGATACTGACAGAACGGTACAACCCCATCGTCCTGCGCCTGCGAGAAATAAACAAACCCGTGATCTGCGGCGTGAACGGCGTAGCAGCGGGCGCGGGTGCGAACCTGGCCCTTGCCGGCGACCTGGTGCTGGCCAAACAAAGTGCTGCTTTCATACAGGCCTTTATCAATATAGGCCTGATCCCCGACTGCGGGGGCACCTTTATGCTGCCCCGCCTCATTGGAGCCCAGCGCGCTATGGCCTTGTGCATTACCGGTGAAAAAGTAGCGGCAGAACAGGCGGTTGCGATGGGTATGATCTACAAGGCCGTTCCGGACGAAAGCTTTGAGGCGGAATGTACTGCCCTGGCAGAGAAACTGGCACAAATGCCGACCCAGGGTATTGCCCTGACCAAAAAGCTGATCAACCAGTCTTTTGACAACACACTGGCACAACAATTGGAACAGGAAATGCGTTTACAGGTGCAGGCGGGCAAAACATCCGACTTTAAAGAGGGAGTTGCCGCATTCCTGGAAAAAAGAAAGCCCGTCTTTAACGGAAAATAATCTCGTTTTTTATGAAAGCAGCATATACCCTGCAACAACTGTTTGAGCAGAGACTGGAAGCTATCGCCCAACACTACCGGCAGGGAGACCTGTCGCTGGGCTACCGGCGCCTGATGGATGCTGCGCTGGACACCGGCGATACCCGCTTGTTTGATGCGGTGACAGCCCATACCGAATGGCTGGAGACGGAAGCCCGGGGTGATGCGGAGCAATGGGAAAAGGCCGCCGCATTGCTGGAGCAGATCGGCGCCGCGGGCGTACAGGCGCATAAGACGGTGGGTGAAGAGATCATGACTGCACAGCAGATCCGGAAAACCTACTCCGGCGGCAACTTTTCGCTGGGACCGGTAGACATCCGCCTGCGGCGTGGTGAACTGCTGGGCCTGGTCGGAGAAAACGGCAACGGGAAAACCACGCTGCTCCGGGTGCTGGCCAGCGAGTTGCAGCATGATGCGGGTACCATAGACTATCATTTGCCGCAAAGCAGCAATCCTTACGACCTGCGCAGCCAGCTGGCCTATATACCCCAGCGTACCCCCAAATGGTTTGGTCCGCTGAAGGATAATCTCAAGTTTACCCTGAGCAGCTATGGCATCAAAGGCGCCGCCAATGAATCCTATGTGCTGATGTATATCGCCAGGATGGGCCTGTGGAAATACCGCCACCTGGACTGGAGCCAGCTTTCTTCCGGTTACAAAATGCGCTTTGAACTGGCCAGGACCTTCCTGCGCCGTCCGGATATCCTGCTGCTGGATGAGCCGCTGGCCAATCTCGATGTACTGGCACAGCAAACCATACTGGAAGACCTGAAAACCCTGTCCGACTCTTTGTCTGCTCCTATGGCGGTGGTGTTGAGCTCGCAGCAGCTGTACGAAGTAGAGAAGGTATCCGACAAGGTGCTTTTCCTGAAAAGCGGCCAGCCGATGTGGCAGGACAATGCGACGGCAACGGGAACGGATGCCGCTGCCGCGGAAGCGGCAGGCCTGATCGTGGAGTTTGACACGGATGCAGGGCGGGAACAATTGCAATCGGCCTTTGCCCACCTGCCCCTGGAAAAGATCAACTTTAACGGGGGAACTTACGTTGCTCATTTCCTGGCCCCCGGCACCATGCCCGAGGTCCTTTCGGCACTGGGCAATGCCGGTATCAGTGTGGTCTACATCCGCAATATTTCCAAATCCACAAGAAGGTTCTTTGTGACCGCATAAATTCATCGTCTTCAAATCCCGCACCCCTTATGCTGTTCAAAAAAATACACCACCGCATGCTGGAGCAATATCCTTTGCTCTGGAATATGAGGCTGCCCGGTATCCTCAGCGTACTGATCCTGTTTCATATCGTGCACTTCTGCGCCGGCTACGGCATGTACACCGGCGTCGAGGATATGGGCTGGGAAAGCCCTACAGGCATGTACTTTTCCAGCAGTTTCTCCTTGTTTTCCATCATCGGATCCTGTGTTATTTTTATCCTGTGGCTGAACAAGGTCTTCCGCAACAATGCCTTTAAAAGCTTTTATCCGGTCAGCAATCTCCAGCTGTACGGGCAGTTCTGCATCGTCTTCCTGGTGGGTTTCCTCAATATCAGCGGCTATTATTCTTTTACTTCCGGCTATGTAGCCCATGCGCGCAACAATACCAGCAACAGCGCCAATGAAAAAGATATTGAGCTGTACAACAGGGTGATCTGCTTTTTGCAGAACAAGGAAGACTACAGGATAGACAACCGTTGCAGCCCTTATCCCTTCCCCCTCACCAGGAAGTATGTCAGCGATGTTGCGATACGCGATGGTAAAGACTCCCCGGACGACTATTACTATGTGTCCCGCGACGGGCAGGCGTACAGCAGCCGCCAGGTGGACTCTATCGCGGGCGGGCAGCAATATTCTTACCTTAACTTCTGCAACAACTACGCCGTTATCGTACCGGAACAGGGCTTTCGCTATGCGTCCCAAAACCGCTACGAACAAGGGCTGGCCGAATACAGCGCTTCTATCCTGCTCCGGGATCCGCAAAAGCTGAAGGCAGACATGAAAGCCTTCCTGGTCCTGTGCGCAAAAAACAAAGTAAGCTACCGCCTGGATGCCGAAGACTGGTTCAGCTGGGTGAACAATCCTCCGTATTACCCGGTACGCTATACGATCTTCCAGAAATATTATACCCCTTCCCGCTACGCCTCCTCCGAAAATACCGATGTTACAGCGCAGGCGGCTTTACAGCAAAACCCCAAAGGTTATTTTGTCGAAGTGCAGAAGCTGCGGGCCATCCTGCAGCATACGCAAAAAGCCTACGAATACACGTATGAAAGCGGGCCGCTGCTGGGCATGCTGTATGCTGCCCTGGGCATTGCGCTGCTGATCTTCAGTTTCCGGGCTACCTCGCGCAGGATATGGATGATCTCCCTGGTCGGCAGCGCGCTGCTGGGCCTGGTCATCGGTGCATTGACCACCGTACTGGCCCTGGGCGGCAGCAAGGAAGGGATTCTTTATTTTTACCTGCTCATCATTGCCGCCTTCCTGGTCATTCACCTGATCAGTACCGGCAAGACGGTATCCGGTGTGGCGCTCAATTGGTTTACCTGGTTCCTTCCGCTGGTCTCTACAATCCTGCTGGGCCTGCTGGGCAGCAAAAGCTACAGCCGCACCACGATCAATGGTGTGCAGCAATCATCAGAACCCTGGGTCTTCGATCACCTGGAATTGTATTTCCTGATCTGCCTGCTGCTGTACCTGCTCCTCTTATGCTTTGTGCTGGTGCCGCGGTACCGTCAATGGCAGGCGATGCCTGAAAATTAAAAAAATGAAAAGCGGCGGGACACAGGAGTCCCGCCGCTTTTGCTATGCTTTTTTGTTGTCAAGTTATATGCTGCAATCTCTGTTTATCTTGTTATTGGTGCATAAATTTCCCGGTAAACAGTATCGCATCGGATGTTACGACCCGTAGCAGGTACA
>JAEUVW010000322.1 GCA_016786525.1 Chitinophagaceae bacterium | reverse complement strand
CCTGGGCAAATGTGTGGCTGAATAAAAGGCAGGCCACTGCTGCCAGCATGATCTTTTTCATTGGTCTGTTTTTTATTGGTTTTGCGTGAGGGTCTGCAATGCGGCTTTGCCTTATTTTTTCAGCTTTTTGAATTTGTTCATACCCGATATATTCATATCGTCGGATATCTCCGAAAGCTCGTTGAGGGTAAAGTCGCCTTTGATCAGCATCAGCAAATTGTCGGAACCGGTGATGGTCATGATCAGCTCGCGGATGCGGTCATCTTTTTCCATAATGCGGAAGGCGATGTGGTTGCCTTCTTCGTTGATGGTCATCAGGTCTTCGTAGCCCTGGAGCGCACTGTTGCCGACCATGCGGGAAAAGCGTTCTTTCAGCGCTGCATTCCCGGATATCCTGCGGGCCTTTTCAATGCTTTCATTAGCCATGGCACGTGCTTTTTCGAGCATAGCCGCGCGTTCTTTTTCGCTGGCGCGCTGCTGTTCTATCTGCAGGCGGGCCTTTTCGATGGTTTTCTGCGCCTGCCTTTGCGCTTCGGCCACCCGCTGGCGGTCTTTTTCGCTCATCTCCTTATCTTCTTCGATGACCATGATCTTAAAGTCTTCGAGGCGGGAGGAGAAGCGGGCGATCTTCTGGTAATCGGGGTCATCGGACTTGATGCGGGACAGCAGGCGGAACATCGGGCGCGATATGCTGATGGTGGTAATGCCGGGCTGCCCTTCGAAGGTGCGCACCCATTTTTGCGCCGGACTTTCCTGTGCCGATGCGGTGAAGCAGGCAAAAGCAAGCAGCAGCACGATATACTTTCTTATGTTTTTCATAGTGTTTGTTCGTTTTGAATTTTATCAACAGACTGGTCCAGCTTTTCCAATTGCTGCACGCCTTGTATTCCTTTATTCAGCGTGGCGCTGACATAGTTCAGGGCTTTTCGTGCCTGCTCCAGCGCTACTTGTTCATCCTTTATCTCCCCCTGTACGGCAGGGTCTGCCAGCAATTGCAGGGCCAGGGGGCTTAAAGTTCCCGGGGGCCGATGCGGTGGTGGGGTATCCCTGAAGATAAATATGGCGGCCAGCGCCGCCGCAGCAGTGGTAAGGCCCCACCAGCCCGGGTGCAGGCGATATTTTTTCCGGGACAGGGGTACGGGGGTATCCCATCCGGCCAGGTCTGTCATCAGGCGGGCAGATGCGGTATCCGCCGCTCCGGGATGTGCTGCCAGGTAGTCCCGCAGCAGGGCTTCTTCTTCCGTAGTGGTTTCGCCATCGTAGTAGCGTTCCAGCAATTCTTTCATATCCTTCATATCACTTCAGTTGTTGGTACATTGATCTTAATTGTTTCCGTGCGCGGCTGAGGCAGGTACGCACAGCTTCGTTGGAGAGACCGGTCACACTTTCTATTTCTTTCAGTTCGCAGGCCTCTATATCCCGCAGGTAAAATACTGTCCGCTGCTGCTCGGGCAACAGGGCCATCAGCTGTTCCAGCCTTTGGGTATGCTCGCGGCTGTCGATCTGCCGCAGCACTTCGGGTGCAATGCTGATCTCCTGCTCTTCTGTCAATACCCCCGGCCGTTTCTTTTTCAGGTGATCGATGCAGGCGTTGCGCACCGAACGCATCATATAGGCTTCGGGGTTTGCAATCTCTTCCGCAGCCCCCCTGTCGTACAAGCGGATATAGCAATCCTGCACTACATCTTCGGCATCCTGTATGCTCACCAATATGCTATGGGCGAAGCGGATGTACCGGGAGCGGGCGTCGATTACTGTTTTCACAAAAAAGCTTGGTCTTGTATGAATGACGATTAAAATTGCATTTTGTGACAGGAAAGCTGTTCTTTTTTCAAAAATAAATTTACAGGGGCTGTGGTATGGCACTTCCTGAAAGGAGAAACGCCTGCGATAGGCTATCTGCAAAGAATTCAAACATCATTAACTTACAAAATGAATTATTTCGTATTTATTCCGTAATTTTGCGCATTCTAAAAGAAGAACGTTCGTTCTGTATGTACCTGACGGCTACATTCCAGTCTTCTCCCTTACATTTTTCTTCGGATATTTTTGATCAACAGGCTTCTGACCGGATACCTGTCAACTTATTATATTATAACAACAAATGACCTTTAAAGAATTAAATTTAATACAGCCTATACTGGCTGCGCTTCATGATACCGGGTACAGCACCCCCACTCCCATACAGGAGCAATCCATTCCCGAACTGCTGGCTGGCAAAGACCTGTTTGGCTGCGCCCAGACCGGCACCGGCAAAACTGCGGCCTTCTCCCTGCCGATTTTACAAATGCTGGACGCACAGCGCATAGGCCCGCACAGCGGCATCAAAGCCCTGATACTGGCCCCTACGCGCGAACTGGCCATACAGATCCAGGAAAACATCGTAGCCTACAGCAAAAACCTGAGCAACATCCGCTCAACGGTGATCTTTGGCGGGGTGAACCAGCACAGCCAGGTAGAACGCCTGCGCAAAGGCGTGAACATCCTGGTGGCCACACCCGGGCGCCTGCTGGACCTGATGGGCCAGGGCTTCATCAAACTGAACACTGTAACGCATTTTGTACTCGATGAGGCAGACCGTATGCTGGATATGGGTTTTATCCACGATATCAAAAGGATCATCCCCAAGCTCCCCGAGCAGAAGCAAACCATTTTCTTCTCGGCTACGGTAGCCCCCGACATTAAGAAGCTGGCCGATACTTTGCTGAAAAAACCGGTAATGGTGGCGGTAACGCCTGTAGCCAGCCCGGCAGAACTGGTAGACCAATCGGTTTTCATGGTAGAAAAAAACCACAAGCGTACTTTACTGAAACACCTGATCAAGGAACGGAACATGGACCAGGTACTGGTCTTTACCCGCACCAAGCATGGCGCCGACAAGGTGGCCAAGGAGCTGAACAAAAGCGGCATCACGGCTGAGGCCATACACGGCAACAAGTCGCAGAATGCCCGGGAGCGGGCCCTGTCGGGCTTCAAAAGCCGCAGCATCCGCGCCCTTATTGCCACGGATATTGCCGCCAGGGGTATCGATATCGACCGCCTGGGCTATGTGATCAATTTCGAGCTGCCGGAAGTGCCGGAAACCTATGTGCACCGCATCGGCCGCA
>JAEUVW010000292.1 GCA_016786525.1 Chitinophagaceae bacterium | reverse complement strand
CCCTGCCCCCCACTTTGCTGTTCCTGTTTACCCTGATCCCTTACCTGCGCCTGGTGCCCTACCTGGGAATGGAGAACATACACATTACGATCCTGACTACCCTGAGGCTGATGGTACCCAACGAGGATACCTACAACAGCCTGAGCGGGATCATCAACGATTTTTTGAATAAAGAACAACGATCCCTGCTTTCTTTTTCCCTGCTGCTGACCTTGTTCTTTTCTTCAAACGGAATGATCGGGCTGATGCGCTATTTCGACAAGGACCAGAAAGTCTATATTGTCCGTACCGGCCTGCAACGGCGCTGGGCGGCGATCAAGCTGACCCTGATGCTGATCGGGGTGGTATTGCTGAGCATCGCCGTGATCATCTTACAGACAGAAACCGTCAACACCTTGCTGGAGCACATTTTTGACAATGTGCTGATCCTGAAGATCGTCAGCCTGCTGGTCTTGTTCTTTATTATCTACAGTACGATTGCCTGCATCTATATCTACGGCCCTTCGCTGTCGCACCGCTTCCGTTTTATTTCGGCCGGGGCGGTATTTGCCAGCGTCACCTGCATCCTGTCTTCGGCCGTCTTCTTTTATGCGGTGGACAATTTCCTCAATTACAACAAAGTGTACGGGTCTATCGGCACCCTGATCGCCTTTTTTGTCTGGTTATCCATCAATACCCGCATCATTATGCTGGGTTACGACCTGAATGTCAGTATCCTGATGGGCCGGATCCACAAAACAAGCCCTCCGCCGGACGCTTTACCGGAGCAGAGTATCGAGTAAACGCTGCACGCCCAGGGTGGCCGGCATTTCTATTTTCACCAGGGTCTGTAAACCGTTTACGTCCGGAATCTGTTTATCGATTACATACTTGGGAATGTGGGGCGGTGCGTATTTCAATAATCCGGCAGCAGGATAAACCAATAAAGAAGAACCAATGAGCACGATGATGTCCGCCCAGTTGTTGACGAGTTCAAAGGCCGGCTCTATATTGGGCACTGCCTCGCCAAACCAGACCACGTGCGGCCGGAATTGTCCGCCATCCGGAGCCTGATCGCCCAGGCTGATCGGACTGTCGTAGGGGTACAATACCTCATCGTTGCGCACACTGCGCTTTTTGGTCAGCAGCCCGTGCAGGTGCAATACATGCGCAGAGCCTGCCCTTTCATGGAGATCGTCGATATTTTGCGTAATGATCTTTACCTCGTATTGCTCTTCGAGCCGTACCAGGCCCCGGTGTGCGGCATTGGGTTGCGCGGCCAGGCAGGCCTCCCGGCGCATATTGTAAAAACGCAGCACCAGGCCGGGGTCTTTCCGGAAAGCATCCGGGGTGGCCACATCGGCGACCCTGTGCTCTTCCCACAGCCCGTCGCCGTCCCTGAAAGTTTTCAGGCCGCTCTCTGCACTGATACCCGCCCCGGTCAATACGACAACCCGCTTCTTTTCCATTACAGGCCTTTTGATTTGAGCTGCACGAACTCTGTGAGCAGTTGAAACACAGCGGGCACCTTATTCAGCGACAATTCCTTCGGCTTGTCAAACACATCGTGGTAATGCCCTTTGCCGCCATTGGCATAAATGAAGATAGCCGGTACTCCCGCCTGTGTAAAAGGATAATGGTCGCTGTTTGCAGCATTGTCCCGGCTTTTGATCTGCGGCAGGTATTTTTGCCCCGCATTGATGCGGTTCAGCAAATTAAAATCCTGCTGCTGCTGCACCGCGTTCACCACAGTGATCCCGTCTGTAGCGTCGCCCATCAGGTCTATATTCACCAGGCACTTTATTTTTTCCAGCGGGAAAACAGGGTGGCCAACAAAGTACCGCGACCCCAGCAGGCCCGCTTCCTCCCCGCTGAAGGCAATGAATACAAGTGTGTACCGCTGCGGATGTTCGCGGAAATGCCTGGCCAGGGCCAGGTTGAAAGCCGTACCGCTGGCATTGTCATTCGCGCCGGGAAAAACGGTTTTACTGCCCATCTTGCCCAGGTGGTCATAGTGGGCCGTGAATACGATAAAACTGTCGGGAACTTCGGTTCCGGGAATATAGCCGATCACATTTTTGCTGGGTGCCGAGCGCAGCAGTTTCTGCTGCACATTGACCTCCACCTTCCTGCCTCCCGGCAATGAAGTGTCGGCCACATAGCATATTGTAGCCGGTATCGTCTCCGTAGCCACGGTCCAAATAAGCTTTGAGGCCTGGGGTATGATGTAGCAGCCTTTGGGCAACTGTGCGGCCAGTTCATGCATGCGGATCTTCAACTTTTTGCACAGCGAGTCTGCATGCCGCAACTGGTACACCTCGGATGCTTTAAAACGCGCCTTTTGCTTTTCCCAGTCTGCAGAATCATCGATCTTGTCGAGGTTGATCCGGTCGATTTTCACTTTCCCGCTGGTCTGGTACGAACTGCTGCCGGCATCGACAATAAAGTCTGCACCGGGCTGCAACTGCCGTTTCCCCATTTTCAGTTCTACCCTGGCAGGGAAAGTGTTCACGTCGAAAGCATAATCCTGGTAGTAGCCGGGGGTAAAGGATTGCAGCTCCATTTCCGAAAAGTTACGGGCAATAAAACGGGCGGCCTTATCCCTGCTGTTGGCTACATAGCCGCGGCCGCCAAAACCTGGGCCTGCCAGGGTGCCGATGCTTCTCCTGAGGTAATTCATATCCTGGGCTGCGGCACCAAAGTGCAGGAAGCTCAGCAACAATAAGGCTGTTCTGGTTTTCATACGTTTCATTTGAGTTGGTGGTGTTCCGGGGGCAAGCCCGGCTCCCTGGTTTACCGTTGCGGCAAAGTTACTCTTCCTGCTGCTGCGGTGCGTCTTTTACCAGGTAAACAATAACGGGAAAATGGTCGCTGTATCCTTTGATCCAGCGGTTGCCGCTGTAACTGCGGTGCGGATAACCTTTGTAGCGTCCGAAGGAGTTTTTCAGGAAATCCTTGTTAAACACAGCGGCGCGATAATATTGCCAATGCCCCGTACCGGAGCTCAGCCAGGCCGGCGACAGGATGATCTGGTCAAACAGGTTCCATTTATCATTATGCGACAAGGTACCGATACCCCGCTCATAGTATGCCGTCCAGGGATTGTACAAAGCGCCGTTGAGCGCCTTCCGGCGCTTGCCGCTGGCCCCCAGTACGTTGGCCACGCTGGGGCTGACGGGATCATCGTT
>JAEUVW010000263.1 GCA_016786525.1 Chitinophagaceae bacterium | reverse complement strand
ATAGCCATTCTTCAGGTATTCCGCATCCACGAAACTCTGGGTCATCAGTGCATAGTCCCAATCGTGATCATTACGCTCACGGTACCGTACATAGCTCAAAGGCACATCGCCGTACTTCGGCTTCAGGATGCTGGTGACCTGGAAGGTATTGTTTGAAGCGATTTTCATCTTTTCAAAACCGGGAATATTTTTTTCCATCCAGTCAGTAGCCGGTTTCAGTCCATGCGAATAGTAGTCCAGTTCATAATACCCCAGGGCTTTCTGCATGCCACCTGAACTGGGATTAAAGTAAACGTAGAACAAGGGGTAGTTGCGCACCATAAAGGCCAAAGGGAAGGCCAGGCCAATAGCCAGTATACCGGCAAAGACATAGCGGTACACCTGCTTTTGCAAAACGACAAACATGACGTAGTAAGCCGCAATGGCCGCAAACACAACAAGGGGAACATAGATGAAATAACCATGCCGCCAGCCGGTAAGCAGGCCCGTCTTATTGTAAATGATCAGGAACAGCGGAAATGCAGTGGAGAACAACAGGAGCAATACCCTGTTGCGATCGTATGCCTTCAGTATTCGGAAAATAAAAACCAGGCCCAGGCCTATACAAGCCAGGATAATTTCGGGATTGGTGATGAGGAAATACTTGGGCAGGTAATACCAGGGAATATCCGTAGACTGAAGATATTCTCCTTCAAACAGGTTCTTGACAGACACCGGCAGGTTTTTCAAAAAGTTCAGTGCAGTAATGGGCTGTGTGAGCGGGCTGTTGAGCATCGAAGGCCAGAAGAGGATGCCGATAATATAGCCGCCGATACCGGCTGTCACGACATGGATAAATATCTTCTTATAATCGAGGCTTACTTTGGCCTTGTAGAGACGGTATACCTCCAGCAACAGGAACAGGCCGAAGATAAACACGGAGATCAGCCCGGATATCCGCACAAAAATAGAGGCGGCAATACCCAAAGCCAGTATGGCGGTGATCTTCCAGTTCAGGTTTTTCAGATGATCGTAAAACACAAAGAAGGTCCAGGTCGCAAACAGCGTGGTAGCAGCGTAGGTGGGGTCTTTGGGGTTGTTGAAAGCCTCTCCGAATATACGCGGGGTAAGTACCAGGAAGGCCATAGCGATAAAGGCAGCCCCCCACTTGCCTG
The DNA here is from genome assembly GCA_016786525.1 of Chitinophagaceae bacterium. Lineage (GTDB taxonomy): Bacteria > Bacteroidota > Bacteroidia > Chitinophagales > Chitinophagaceae > Rurimicrobium. Next base: position 5,033 of record JAEUVW010000263.1, on the reverse strand, counting down.
TAATCCGTTTGGCAATCAGCGATCCGAAAAAGATGTAAAAAAAGCTGAACAGGGTGATAAAGAAATGCCGCAGCTTAAAGAGGTCCCAGTCTGTCGCGTTATGAATGGCGTGTGCCGGCAGTTCAATAATAATACCGTAGTTCTGCATCGCCGGGTCAATCATTGGCGTCTGCTGCAATACCGTATCATTGGCGCCCATAGAGCTGTAATATTTCAGGGCATAATCTGCATAAGGCACCTGGTACCGTTCGTCATTGCTGGGACCCCAATCGAAACTCATAAACAGCATGGAGATCAGCAGGATCAATGAGCAAATCAAAAAAAGAGTACGGGAAGTGTTCTTCTCCCGCAGGGACCCGAAAGCAGTTGTCATAAGTGGCGATGAATATGCCGCAATTTAATGATTACAGCGTAAATAAGGTAAATGCAGATACATTTTCGTGAAAAAGGCGCAATTGCTGATACAACATTTATTACCGTTGGGAGCATTGGGGAAAGAGGCCTGCCTGGCGGCGTCTGCCCGTAAAACGCCGGTAGTCTAGAATTCAAAAAGACAGGATAAGCCTGCTACCAATGTCCTGTTCTGGTAGGCATAGGTATAGGCATAGGTCTGCTGAGGGGTGGTAAACGCTACCTCGAACGTTTGTACAGTATTATACAGCAGGTTTTGCCTGATCATTCCCTCTATCCACATTCCTTTATAAGAAAGGCAATTATATTTAAACAGCTGATATTGGATCTTGAACCAAATACCGGAACTAAGCGTAGCCTTTCTGTCCAGCCCTGCCCTGTAGGCAACATAGTGTGCGTCATCAGGATTAAAAATGTCGTACCGTATTTTCGAATCGAAATTATAGATCATGCCGATGCTGGCACCTCCCTGCAGCAGGAGCGGCTTTTTAGAGGTTTTCATCCGTACGCCAAACCCTAGCGGGATATCTGCCCATACCTGTTTCTGATCGAAATACAATTTTGAATTGGCAAAACTCTTATCCGGCACGCCGTAAGTTCTGAAGCTGAAATGCGTATAATCCATGTCGCAGCCCCAGGCGATAAAATAGTTCTGTTGAAGCGGAATCAGTTGCTGCACCGTAAAGTGCGTTCCCCCGGTTTCATTGAGGTCCCTGAAATAGAAATTATTTCTTTGGTTATTCAACTCATCGTTCAGGTAATGAAACCCTTGCAGGATAAGGCAAGGCCCTGCTCCTGCCTTTATTTGGGGATGTATCTGCGCCCTGCTGAAGAGCGGCAAGGCAAAAAAGTAAAAAAGAAGCTTGAGATTTGTTTTCATTCTTTTCCATTTTATAAAACCAGACACCAGCGGCACACAACAGGTAGATAACGTTGGTGCTTTCTTTTTTTATATGCAATACGACTTATATTTTTTATGCTCTATCCTGAGATTTCCGGATGACGACTGTACATAAGACCTGTACGGTTAGAGGTCTTTCGCTGCCCGGCTGCCTGTGGCAAGCAGGTTCCGGAGGGCATGCCGGACTATGAATAAAGCGGATGCGATCCGCAGTAAAACACAAAGCGGCCCGGATGTTCAATCCGGGCCGCTTTATAGTATTGATTGCCGATTGGGCAGTGACTACAGCGTACGCTTGGTTTCCACCTCGTCGTAGCCTTCCACGATATCGCCCACCTGTATGTCGTTGTAGTTTTTGATCATCAGACCGCATTCGTAGCCGTTGTTCACCTCTTTCACGTCGTCTTTGAAACGCTTCAGTGAAGACAGCTCCCCGGAGTGTACTACGATACCCTGGCGGATCACATTCAGCTTGGTATTGCGGGTCATCTTGCCATCCAGCACATAGCAACCGGCAATGGTACCTACTCCGCCGATCTTGTACACTTCGCGTACTTCGATATTGGCCACCACTTTCTTTTCCACTTTGGGTTCCAGCAGGCCTTCCATCGCGCTCTTCACATCCTGAATCGCATCGTAGATGATAGAGTAGTTGCGGATCTCGATGTTTTCCTGGTCGGCCAGTTTGCCTGCCTGCGAAGACGGACGTACCTGGAAGCCGATGATGATGGCGTCGGAAGCCGTAGCCAGCAACACATCGCTCTCCGTGATCTGTCCTACCCCTTTGTGTACGATATTCACCGCTACCTCTTCGGTAGACAGTTTTTGCAGGGAGTCGCTCAGGGCCTCTACAGAACCGTCAAAGTCACCTTTGATGATGATGGCCAGCTCTTTAAAGTTACCCAGTGCCAGTCGGCGCCCGATCTCGTCGAGGGTAATGTGCTTGCGGGCGCGGATACCCTGCTCGCGCAGGATCTGGGCCCGGTGTGTGGCAATATTTTTGGCTTCGTTTTCGTCGTCGTATTGTTTGAATTTCTCACCCGCCTGCGGTGCGCCGTTCAGACCCAGGATCTGTACCGGTGTAGAAGGGCCGGCTTTTTCCACACGCTGTCCGCGTTCGTTGAACATAGCCTTGATCTTACCATAGTACTGACCGCAGAGGATCATTTCGCCCTGGTGCAGGGTACCGTTTTGTACCAGTACAGTAGATACGTAGCCGCGGCCTTTGTCCAGCGAGGCTTCGATCACGCTACCGGTAGCATACTTGTCCGGGTTGGCTTTCAGTTCCAGCAGTTCCGACTCCAGGCCGATCTTTTCGAGCAGCAGGTCGATGTTGGTTCCTTTTTTAGCCGATATCTCCTGGCTCTGGAATTTACCACCCCAGTCTTCTACCAGGATGTTCATGCCGGCCAGTTGTTCTTTGATCTTCTCGGGGTTGGCGCCATCTTTATCCATCTTGTTGATGGCAAAGATCATAGGCAGGTTGGCTGCCTGGGCATGCGAGATCGCCTCTCTTGTCTGGGGCATGATGGCATCGTCTGCCGCCACCACGATCACCGCCACGTCGGCAACTTTGGCACCACGGGCACGCATGGCCGTAAAGGCTTCGTGACCCGGTGTATCCAGGAAGGTAATGCGCTTACCGGTCTTGGTCTTTACCTGGTAGGCACCGATGTGCTGGGTGATACCGCCTGCCTCGCCGGCAACCACATTGGCCTCGCGGATATAATCCAGCAAAGAGGTCTTACCGTGGTCTACGTGACCCATGATGGTCACAATCGGCGCACGCTCGGTCATATCTTCCGGTGCATCTACTTCTTCCTCCTCCTCTTCTTCGTTCTGGTCGAGGTTAATGAATTCTACCGCGTAGTTGTACTCGCTGGCCACCAGTTCGATGATCTCGGCATCCAGGCGCTGGTTAATAGACACCATGATGCCCAGGCTCATACATTTGCTGATGACGTCGGTAAACGGTACGTCAAGGATATTGGCAAACTCGCTTACGGAGATAAATTCGGTCACTTTCAGTACTTGTCCGTCTTCATGCTCTGCGGCAGCGCGTTTCTCTGCCATCATCTCACGTTTATCACGGCGGTATTTCGCTTTCTGGGCTTTTGTATTGCCCCGTCCGGCGCCACCGGCCAGTTTATTCTGGGTCTCGTGTATCTTTTTCTGGATTTGCTTCGCGTCGATCTCCTGCGGTTGCTGGGGCTGGAACCTGCCGCCACCTGCACCACCCGGGCCTCTCCTGTCGTTGTTCTGACGGTTGCCGTAGCCGGTACCCTGCGGGCGGTTATTGCCCATAGGACCGGTGCCGGATTGCCTTGGCGCACCGGGGCCTGCCGGCGGACGACCGGTACCCTGGCCTCCTCCTGCCTGACCACGCTGGTCGGGGCGGAAAGTTTCCGGTTTTTTCTGAACAGGGATGCGCTTCCGGTTGCGTTTTTCACGGCTGTCGCGGCTATCGCTGCCGGTGTTCAGCGGCAATTCTATTTTACCGATAATTTTCGGACCTTCCAGTTTGGGCGCCTTCATTTCGATATGCTCCTGGCGGTTCTCGTCGCTTTCGGCGGCCGGGCTTGCCGTTGTGGCAGCCGGTTTTACTTCCGGGGCCTCTTTCGGTGTTTCCTGCACGGGTGCGGAAACCTCCTCTGTACCGCCTTCTTCGGCAGCCGGCTTTGTTGCTTTTTTCTTTGGTGCAGCCTCTTCTTTTTCCTCTTCTGCCACCTTCTCTTTGGCTGCTTTCTTTGCTACCGGTTTTTCTGTTGCTTCTTCCTCGTCTTTTTTCTTCGCAGACTTTTTGGGCCTGGTAGACTGGTTCAGATCGTCGAGGTTGATTTTGCCCAGGATGTTGGGTCCGTCTACTTTCTGGGGTTTGACGCCAATGTGTTCGGCTTCTTCTTTCGGGCTTTCAGCCTGCACTTCGGGAGCGGCTTCCTGTGGTTCTTCTTCGGCAACGGCCTTTTTAGCTGCTGCTTTTTCCGCCTTCTCTGCTGCCGGTTTTTCTTCCAGCTTGCCCACCACTTTGATACCGACTTTAGGTGCTTCGATTGTCGTTTTTGATTCTTTCTCTTTGGCTACAGGGGCCACAGCTGCGGGCTCCGTTTTTGCTGCTTTAGGGGCAGCCGTATCCGCCTGCTCCGCAGCTTTCTTGCGGGCATCGGTACTTTGGCCCTTAGGGAGGGCTATCTCGTCGCTTTTCTTCTTGACGAGTTTGTCTTTCGCAAACTCTGCCTGAAGCGCGAAATACATCTCCTCAGTGAGCTTGGTGTTGGGATTGCTTGCGTTTACCTCGAAATTTTTATTGGTGAGGAACTCAATCAGCGTCTCCTTACCGATATTAAATTCTTTGGCAGCGGCGAGTAATCTTGGTGTTGTATTTTCTGTAGCCATTCGTTCTTTGGTCAATAATATGGTCTTGTTTTATTCTATAAGCCTTAAACAAGTGTACAAACGTACGCTTTTTACGTCAATTGCAGGGTGTACACTTCTGTGTACACCCCTATTAAATTTATGCTATTCTTCCTCGCGGTCAAATTCCTCCCTGAGGATACGCTGTACGTCGCGGATCGTTTCTTCCTCCAGGTCGGTACGGCGGGCCAGTTCTTCCACACTGGGGCCCAGGATGCTCAGGGCGGTATCATAGCCTACTTTCTTGAACTCGTCGATAACCCACTCGTCGATCTCATCGCTGAATTCTTCGAGGTCGATATCAAATTCT
>JAEUVW010000230.1 GCA_016786525.1 Chitinophagaceae bacterium | reverse complement strand
ATAGGTATAGAAGAAGTTAAGGTTGATGTTATGACGGGAGTCATAGGTCAGCGGCGACACATAACGCAGGTTAGGTAAGCCCGCGGAGATAAAGTTTGCTGTCAGACCGGAAGAGCTGAACTGGTTTCCGTTTCCTCCGTTTCCTGATGTAGCGGAAGAACCGGTACCATCGGCAAACTGCAGGGTATAGGCCAAAGTCATGCTCACCGGAATGTCTGCCGCTTTTGGTTTGCGGTAGTCATAGGTAAAGGTAAACCCTTTGGTGGTCGAGAAGTCCCTGTTACCATAGGTATAATAAGTGATCGGGTAAGCATACAGGTAGGGACGAACCTGGATCATATCCTTACGCTCGCGGTAGAAGGCACTGATACCGACACCGGAGTTGCGGGTGATCTCCTGCTGGTAACCCAGCTCATAGTCAAATGTTTTTTCCGGCTGCAGGTTCGGGTTGCCGATGATGTTGCTACCTTGTTGCTCCAGGAAGTAGTAATCCAGGGCTGTGGCAAAGTTGCCTGATTTCGGACGCTGTACAAGGATGTCGTAGTGCGCATAGAACAAGGCCTTATCATCATTGATCGGGAAGTCGAACTGGAAACGGGGAGATGCCGTTACTTTCGGCTTATAGTCCGTGAAAGAGTTATTGGGATCAAAGTTGGCGTCTGTGATCTTTGTCTTACCTGCACTGGTCAGGAAAGGCTGAGGGTCAACACCGCCGTTTTTGGTTTTCAGCACAGTAGGATCCGGAATTTCCACTCCGGTAGCATTGTACCATTTATCCCCGTTACGGTATCCGATGATCGACGGGCTCAGGGAACTGTTGTTGTTCACATATACCGCATAGTTGTCACCCATATTACCCGGGTGCCTTCCACCGTTCTCCAGGTTCCTGGCGCCATCCACGCCACCTTTATAGGAAAGCTCATATAAGGAGTACGGATCTTTCAGCACTTTGGTATTGTTGTCGTAACGCTCGATACGCACACCGATGTTAAATTTCATTTTCTGGAAACGGAACTGATCCATTACATAACCTGCAATATAGTTGGGTGTAAAGGCACCAATGGGGCGTGTGGGATCGGTGAAGAAATCGTTGAAGTTCACACGGCCGCTCAGTTTTTTACCGGTGTAGTCGTAACCGTTGTAGCTGACAAAGCTTGCATTCGGGCTCTGGCCCAGCAGTTCGTCTGCAGAGAACATATCCAGGGACAGTTTGCTCGGATCTACAGCATGTACGTCGATATAGTCAAACTGACCGGCTCCCAGTTTAGAGCGCAGGTTGGCATCAAAAGCAGATTGGTTACCGTTATCTTTCCTGTTATAGATAATGGTATCGGTAGGACCGAAGAAAGCACCTTTATCTACGTCCTCTTTCGTATAGCGTTGACCGTTATGTATAAAGATCGGGTTAGCATAGTCAAATGCCAGGATATGCCTGTTGGTCAGGGAGTTCATCAGGTTCCAGATAGAGTTGTTACCCGTACCGCCGATATTTACACTGGCGCTGTAGTTGCTGGAAGACCTTTGCTCATAGTACAGACCAAATTGGATGGCATGCGTTGTCTTAGCGGGCTTAAAGTCAAAAGAGGCGTCTGCGTGCAAACCCACCTGGCTGAATACGCCATAACCGTAGCCGGTAAAGCCAGCTCCGATATTGGGTATTCTTCCTGCATTCTGGATATCCAGCGCATAACGCGGGAAGTCACCGTTCATCATACCACCATTACGCTGTATGGCTGTCAGGTCAGAATAAACACCACCCACACCCATTACATCCCTGTTTTCATATACATTTCTTGTATAATTAGCGAGGATAGGATTTTTATCAGATGCTTCAAAAGTAATGCCGTTTACCGCATCCAGTGTTTGCAGTACGACAGCACGACGTTTGGTCAGGGAGTCTTCCCCGAAAGTATAAATAGGTGTCCTGGATTGGGTAAATTTACCTACATAACCATAATCGAAGAGGTTACGTTTGAATTTTGAATTCTGTGTCTGTGAAGTGCTGTATTCGTAGTCCAGCTGTACCGTATAATAGGCATTCGTGATCACCGGATTTTTTCCGCTGTCCGAAGCACTTTTGGTCGGGTTGTTGAACGACTGGCGGAAACGCAGGTAACCCCTGGCGGTCAGGCCCTCGGCGGTAGCAATGGATTCCGGGGCAAAATAAGAAGCCGCGCGGCTATAGTTGTCGCTGGTGTTGATATTAAAGTTACCACCTGCAGTAATGTTGATGTTCTGGTTTACCGCATAATCGAGTTTACCGTTAAAACGTCCGATCTGTGTTGAGTTGTTGATGCTTCTTTTCTGCATCTCGAAATCGTTCTTCGTCACAAAGTTGCTGGAAGGAGCCAGCTGGTTGCCGTTTGCTCCGTTCAGCAGTGTGAGCGGGTTGTCCTGCAGTCTTTTCAGCACGTCGCCTTTCAGTACAGGGTTTTTGACAAAGCTCGGGTTGTCATCCTGGTTGTATTGGTAGTCGAAACCGGCCAGGAAACCGAAAACGGTCTGCTTTACACCATCTTTTGTTTTTGAAATGATAGGGCCTGTTACCGTAGCATTCACCAGGTTTTGGTTGTAGCCTTCAAAAGAGTGCTGGCCCTGGATCGTTGTCCTCAGTTTATTGCTCACACCACGTGTAGTGATGGACACCACACCTCCTGTCGCATCTCCCAGGTTGGCAGGGATACCGGAAGTAAATACCTGCAGCTGACCTACAGTACCTTGTGCGGGGGTAACGTTCGAAGTACCGGCGATCATCTGACCGTCGATCATATATACTGTACCATCCAGGCGCGCACCACCGATACGGATCGCGCCGCCGCTTCTTTCCTGTTGTACGTTTTTACCCAGCGATACCGCATCCTGGATGGGCCTCATACCCATCTGGTCCAGTTCTTTACCGCCCAGGGTCGTTTCTTTCTTTACAATAGGAGGTTCTGCCGTAACGACAAATTCTTTAAGTACTGTCGAATTATTTTGCTCCATTTTGATATTCTGACGCGTACTACCGCCGGAAGTAACTGTAATACCAGTATATCGTTTGGTCGCGTACGAAGGCGAGGAAAATTCCACGTCGTAGGTACCAGGCAGCAAAGGCTTTACCGAATAGGTACCATCGTCTTCCGAAACATTACCGCTTTTTAAGATGCCGCCATCGAATACTTTCACCACAACTCCGGGAAACGGGGCACCGCTTTCATCCCGAACCTCACCATAAATCTCACCCTGCGCAAAAGCCGTGCTGGCAGAGCCTAACAGCATCAAAATGAATAGGTAAATAAACGAACGTTTCATACGCATCATCAATATGTTTGTTAAATATAAGGGAGTAAAGGTAGAATTAATCGTTAAATAAACAAAAATTTACCCAAAAAAAGTTAACAGATTGTTTCTATCTCTAATTCATTTTTAACTATTGTATAATTCGTTCCAATAATGTATTGCTCATTTTAAAGAGAGCCTCATCCGTATACCCCCCTATATGAGGGGTAATTAATACTTTATCGCATTTTATTAAATTGTTAAGCATTTGGCGGAACTGATCAGACATTTTCTCTAAAGGCTCCTCCTCCCAAACATCCAAAGCCAGGCCTTTTAGCTTCCCTGAGTGAAGGGCGGGCGCTAAAACGGTGCTGTCAATGACGGATCCGCGTGAAGTATTCAGCAGGATAAAGGGCTTTTTCATACCCTCGATGAATTGCCGGTCGATCATATGCATGGTATCTGCCTGTTGCGGTACGTGCAGGCTGAGGATATCGCAGTGCTCCTGCAATTCGGCCAGCGTACCGCAAACCTGTATCCAGGATTCCGGGGAAATTTCCTTGTATTTATCGTAGACCAGCACCTTCAGATCGAAGCCGCGCAACAGGCGCGCAAAAGCAGAGCCGGTATGGCCATAACCAATAATGCCGATCACTTTACCTTCCAGCTCTGTGCCCCTGTTTTCTTCGCGCAACCATTTCCCCTCCTTTACCTGGTCAAAACTGCGGCTGATATGCTTGGTCAGGTTCAGCAGCATGCCCAGTGCATGTTCGGCCACGGCATTGCGGTTGCCTTCCGGGCTGCTGATACAGCGTATTCCTTTTGCTTCCGCATAGGGTACATCGATCACTTCCATACCCGATCCCATCCTGCCGATGAATTTCAGGCCCTGCGCCCGGTCTATCATTTCCCGGTTCAGCTGCAGGCGGGTAGAGGTGATGACGCCGACGCAACCGGAGACCAGCTCCATGCCCTGCTGCTGGTTGATCTGCTCCTTCCGCAGCAACTCATATCCCGCTTTTTCAAGACCTTCGGTCAGCACCGGGTGTACGGGGGCTGCTATCAATACTTTTCCTATTGGCATAGCGATAAGCTCTTTATAAAAATGTCCTGTATAAATAAATAAAGTCGGCAACAGACAATTGTTCCGCACGCTTGTCCATCAGGGGGTCTGTGAGGGCCGCCGGGGGCAGGATACTGCGCAGGGCATTCCGCAGGGTCTTCCTGCGCTGGCCGAAAGCAGTCTTGACCAGCATCTTGAATTTTTTAAATGACTCTATCCGGTGCGGGTTGCGGATGTTCACAAAGCGGACCACGCCGCTCATCACCTTGGGGGGAGGGGTAAAACTGCCGGGGGGCACATCAAAAAGGTAAGTGACCTCAAAATAGGCCTGGGTCAGCACACTCAGTATGCCGTACATTTTACTGCCGGGGCCTGCCGCTATGCGCTGCGCCACTTCCTTCTGGAACATACCGATGACCTCGTCTACCCGGCCTTCCCATTCCAGCATCTTGAACATAATGGGGGAAGAGATATTGTAGGGGAAATTCCCGATCACGCTGAAGTTTTCTTCGTACGGCAATTCGGCCTGCAGGATATCTTTAAGGATAATCTTACCCCTGATGGCAGGATAGGTGGCTTCCAGGTAATGAAATTTTTCCTCATCTATTTCCACCGCTTTATAGTCTATGCCCGGTATCGCCACCAGGTACTTGCTCAGGGCTCCGCCGCCGGGCCCGATTTCCAGGATTCTTTTCCCTTCCTGATACTCCAGCTCATCGACTATTTTCCGGCACATCTGCTCATCGTGTAGAAAATGCTGGCCAAGCGATTTTTTGAGCGTGTAGGGTTTATTCATCAGGCGCAAAATTAAGGAGATTGCTGCAATGCCGCGGAGCAGGGACATCTTCCCCGCCTGGCAGTGTTCCATATTCTGTCCATTGCTTACATTCGCCCTTATGCAATTCAAAATTTCGGGTATTTCCCCCAAGAAATCAGTCATCCTGATTGTTTCCGACCTGCAGCAGGCAGGCAAGTCCGGGCTGCTCTCTGAGGCGGAGCTGCGCTTTGTTCGGCTGGAAGCGCAGAAGGACCAAAAGATCATCAGCATTAATCAATATACCCGCTTTGTGCATCTCTGTGTGCTCCCGGAGGCACAAAAGATTCCTGTATCTGAAGGCTTACGCCGTATGGGCTGTACTTTCAGGGAGCTTTTGCACAAAGGGAAGGCAGACTCTGTGCTGATCACGAACCGGAGTGCCGAAACCCATGCTGCCTACTGGCTGGCAGAGGGCATAGCGCTGGCCTCCTACCAGTTTATCAAATATTTTTCCGATGCCCGCAAAAGGGCCGGCTCCTTAAAGCAGCTTGAGTTCGACAAAACCAGTATTACCCTGAAAGAACTGAACCAGCTTTCTGTGATCACTGAAGCAGTAGGCATCGCCCGCGACCTGGTCAATGAGCCCCTGAACACATTGGGCGCTGTGGCCCTGTCCAAGCAGATCACCGCCCTGGGTAAAACAGCAGGCTTCCGCACCACGGTGCTCAATAAAGCGCGCATCACCAGTGAAAAAATGGGGGGTATCCTGGCCGTGAACCGCGGCAGCATAGATCCGCCCAGCTTTTCGGTGATGGAGTACAAAGCGGCCAAGGTGCTGAACCGGCAGCCGATCGTACTGGTGGGGAAAGGCATTGTCTACGACACCGGCGGGCTCTCGCTGAAGCCGACCCCCAACTCTATGGACCGTATGAAAAGCGATATGAGCGGGGCCGCCCTGGTCAGCGCAGCACTGTATGCGGTCGCCAAACTGAAGCTTCCGCTGCATGTGATCGGCCTGGTACCCGCCACCGATAACCGGCCCGGCGAAAACGCATACGTACCGGGGGATGTGATCCGGATGTACGATGGCACGACCGTAGAGGTATTGAATACCGATGCCGAAGGTCGCCTGGTGCTGGCCGATGCCCTGCACTGGGCCAAACGTTATAAGCCGGAACTGGTGATCGACTTTGCCACCCTCACCGGCGCGGCAGCAGCCATCACCGGCAGCGAATCCATGATCTATATGGGGACAGCGACAGAAACGGTCAAGAAGAACTTTGAACGCTGCGGGCAGCAACAATATGAAAGGATGGTGGAACTGCCCTTATGGACAGAATACGGAGAGATGATCAAATCCGACATTGCCGACCTTAAGAATGTAGGCGGGCCTTACGGCGGCGCCATTACTGCCGGTAAATTCCTCGAGCATTTTACGGCCTATCCCTGGCTGCATTTCGATATAGCCGGTGTTTCTTTCGCTACGGCCCGCAAACATTACCATTGTACCGGCGGTACGGCCTTTGGGCTGCGCATGCTGCTGGACTACCTGATGCATTACGGGAAATGACATATTAAACCTATAAGGTTTTGAAAACCTTATAGGTTTTCCGGGAAAACGAAGCGCCTCATGCAGACATGAGGCGCTTTGCTTTTTAAGGTTTACCGGCTATGACGACCACGATCTCGCCTTTGGGAGCGTGTTGCTCAAAGTGGTCCGCCAGCTCCTGCAGGGAGCCCCGGTGTGTTTCCTCAAATTTCTTGGAGATTTCCCGCACCACGGCCGCAGGGCGTTCCGGGCCCAGGAAAGCGGCCAGTTCTTTCAGGGTCCTGGCCAGGCGGTGCGGCGATTCGTATAAAACAATAGTACGCTCTTCTTCGGCCATTTTGCGCATAGCCGTCTGCCGTCCTTTTTTGACCGGCAAAAACCCTTCAAAGACAAACTGGTTGCAGGGGAGACCTGACTGTACCAGGGCCGGTACAAAAGCGGTGGCGCCCGGCAGGCAGGTTACAGGAATGTTGTGCTTGTGGCATTCCCGCAGCAGCAGGAAACCTGGGTCAGAAATACCCGGTGTACCGGCATCCGTGATCAGGGCAAACTGTTTTCCCGCCAGCATTTGCTCTACCAGGTGCCCGACGATCTTGTGCTCATTGTGCTGGTGGTAAGGTGTCAGCGGCTTGCTGATCTCGTAGTGTTTCAGCAAAAAGGAGCTGGTGCGCGTGTCTTCGCACAGGATCACATCGGCCTGCTGCAATATGCTTACAGCACGATAGGTCATATCGCCAAGGTTGCCGACGGGTGTTGGTACAAGAAAAAGCGCCACAGGCAGGGATTATCCTTCTGTAATAGTGATGTCGAAAGCTTCCATCACCTGGTTGGCCAGCAGTTTTTTGCAGGCATCACTGACCAGGCTTTCAGCTTCCGCTTTATCTTTTGCTTCTACCGCCAGGGTGATGTGCTTGCCGATGCGCACATTCTGGATCTGGTTCAGACCCAGGTTGTGCAGGCTGCTGTTCACGGCCTTTCCCTGCGGGTCCAGCAATTCTTTCAGGGGCATGATATTGATATGTGCAGTGTATTGCATAGTATTTTTTTGTTTTTTGATCTGACTTTTTTGTTTGTGCGGCGAAATTAGGTTGAAAACACCAATTTACTGAAGCCTGGCCAGGGCGCCGCCGATTCTTTCTTTTGTTTCATGGCTGCCGATCAGGGCCGCGATGTCGAAAACACCCGGGCCGAACTTGCCGCCGACCAGCATAATGCGCAGCGGCAGCATGACCTCTCCTTTCTTAATACCGGTCTCTGTCACCAGCCCGTTGAAGGCCGCCTCTATCGAAGCACTTGTCCACTCCGCCAGGCTGCTGTATTTTTCTGCCAGCGCCACAAAGAAATTGCGCGTGTTATCGTTCCATTTGGCCTGCAGGGCTGCGGTGTCGATGGTTTCCGGCCGTACAAAGAAGTAGGAGGCCTGGTCCCAGAATTCCGACAGCAGGTGCATGCGGTCTTTGACCAGGCCGATAACCGTCTTCAGCTGCTCATTGCCTATAGTTGCCTTACCCGAAAGGAAAGGCTGCAATAGCTCTGCCAACCTTGCATTATCGGTTTTCTGGATGTATTGCTGGTTAAACCATTTGGCTTTTTCGTAATCAAACTTAGCCCCACCCTTGTGTACCCTGTCTATGGAGAAATGCTGTATCAGCTCTTCCATAGAGAAGATCTCCTGTTCCAGGCCGGAGTTCCAGCCCAGCATTGCCAGCATATTCGTGAATGCTTCCGGTAAAAATCCTCTTTCGCGGAAGCCAGTTGTCTGTTCGTTTGTACGCGGATCGGTCCAGTCCATGGCAAACACCGGGAAACCCAGGCGGTCCCCATCGCGTTTGCTCAGTTTCCCGTTCCCATCAGGTTTCAGGATGAGCGGAAGGTGCGCCCATTGCGGCATTTCCGCTTCCCAGCCCAGGTATTTCCAGAGCAGCAGATGTACCGGGGCGCTGGGCAGCCATTCTTCCCCGCGGAAGGCATGGGTGATCTTCATCAGGTAGTCATCGACGACCACAGCCAGGTGGTAAGTAGGCATACCATCTGCCTTGAGCAGTACTTTATCATCCACCAGGCCGGTATCAAAGCTTACCGCCCCGCGGATCATATCGGTAAACACCAGGTTTTCCCCCGCTTGCATTTTGATGCGGATCACATGGGGTGTACCCTGTTCCAGCAGGCTTTGTACTTCAGCGTCGGGAAGCGTAAGCGAATTGCGCATAAAACCCCGCGTCCGGCTGTCATATTGGGCGCTGTGGTGTTCCGTTTTGTATTGTTCACGCATAGCCTCCAGCTCTTCGGCCGTATCGAAAGCGATGTAGGCATTACCCTGTTGTACCAGTTGCTCCGCATACTGGCGGTACAAAGGTTTGCGCTCACTCTGGCGGTACGGTGCATAAGGGCCCGGTTTCAAGGGGCTTTCGTCGGGTGTGATACCGCACCATTCCAGACATTGCATGATGTACTCTTCCGCACCGGGCACAAAACGGCTCTGGTCGGTGTCCTCTATCCTGAGTATAAAATCGCCGCCATGATGCCGGGCAAAAAGATAATTGTATAAAACGGTACGTACGCCGCCCAGATGCAGCCCTCCTGTGGGGCTGGGTGCAAAGCGCACTCTTACTTTCCTGTTGTTCATAATAACTGAGCAAAGGTAAGGAACCTGCCCGAACGTCCGTACCCGTAAGGACGGCTTAAAAGAGGATAAATACCGGGAAAATCAGGTGTTTTTCCTGTTTATGGCGATTTTTTTTGCCGGTAGCTTTGTATTCATATTTCTGTCCCTAATATCTTAACCCGGATCATAAAGGACAGGAACCGGTTTACAAAACATTTTATTAAACAAACTAAAACAAAACCTATGAAAAAATTAATCCTTTCCTGCTGTGCTGCCCTGTTGCTGATACAGCAAAGTTCTGCACAGGCACCCGGCCTGATCAGTTACCAGGCCGCCGTACGCAACGGCTCCGGCGCTCCGCTGACCTCCAGCGTCGTACAATTCCGTTTTACCGTCCGGGATGTGTCGGTATCGGGCACAACAATATTCCAGGAAACCAATACTGCTACCACCACGGCGCAGGGTATTGCCAACCTGATGATCGGCAGCGGAACCGCAGTGACCGGCACCTTTGCCGGTATAGACTGGGCCGGTGGGGCCAAATTCCTGGAGGTGGAGGTCAATACCGGATCCGGCTTTGTGAGTATCGGCAACCAGCAGATGGTGAGTGTACCCTACGCGCTGCACGCTGCTACGGCGGGGAATGTCCCCTTTACGACTTCGGGAACACACATTTACAACAACAATACCGGCAATGTCGGTATCAACACCAGTACTCCTGCAGCCAAACTGCACATCAAAGGAGGCAGCGAAATAATGCGCAATGAGATGAGCGGGCTGGGCTGGCAGAGCTTTTACAACAAGAGCATTTACCTGGGCTATATCGGTACCTGGACCGACACCGCCGACCTGGATGTCGGCACTTCCGGCTCCGGCAGAGACCTGAACCTGGTGACGGCTGCAACACCCAAGCTGACGGTTGCCTATACGGGGGAAGTGGGTATCGGCACGCAAACGCCTTCTACCACAACAAAGCTGCAGGTCAACGGAATAGGCAGCAGCGGAGGTAGTGCTCCGGTTTACAGCTCCTCTATTATGGCCACCTGCCCCCGTAGCGGTTCAACGGATAATTCCGGTGTATATGCAGAAGGCAACTGGAGAGGTGTGTTTGGCCGCAATAAAGGAACAACTTCGCGCACAGCCGCTTTGGGCGTGTACGGGCTTGTAGACAGTGCAACTACCTATACCAGTGCGGCTTATGGCGTCTATGGCGAGGTGAGTGCCACGGGCAATGCCGGTTCCTCCAATTACGGGGTGTATGGCGTGGCGCGCAACGGTGCCTCAGGCAATTACAGTATATACGGGGCCAATCCCGGGTCCGGCGCCAACGACTATGCGGCTTATTTCAACGGTAAGATCTACGCCACATCGGCCAGTTCCAGCATTAAATCTTTTAAGATCGACCATCCGCAGGACCCTGCCAATAAATACCTGTACCACTCCTCGATAGAAAGCAATGACATGATGAACATCTACAATGGCAATGTCACCACAGACGCTTCAGGAGAAGCTACCGTAAGCCTGCCCGGGTACTTTACCGCGCTGAATAA
>JAEUVW010000078.1 GCA_016786525.1 Chitinophagaceae bacterium | reverse complement strand
TTCATGAAAAAGCTGGAAGTCGGAGCTGTGATCCGCATAGAGAATATCTACTACGACTATGATAAGGCCAATATCCGCGAAGATGCCAAACCTTCGCTGAACAGGCTGTTTGACCTGATGCAGCAAAACACCGGTATAGCGATCCAGATTAATTCACACACCGACTGCAGGGGTTCAGATGCCTACAATATGAAATTGTCACAGGCACGTGCCGCTTCGGTAGTGAAGTTCCTCAACGAAAAAGGTGTTGAAGGGTCGAGAATGCAATCCAAAGGTTTTGGAGAGTCGGCACCCATAGACAAATGCGAGGACTGTAAAAAGTGCAGCGAAGAGCAGCACCAGCAGAACCGGCGAACCGAGTTTCAAATCTTAAAAATGTAAAAGGAGAGGTTTTAACCTCTCCTTTTTTTATGCTTCATTATTTGGTTACATCGTTGTGATGGCCCTGGTGAAGCCGCTACACCAGCCAATACTTCTTTCCTCAAAAAAACACCTTTATGATTTCAATTGTATCCTTTTCTCAAAAATATAGTACCGGCAAGCGATTGCACCCATTGCTTTCGGCGATGATGAAGTCCATTCTGTCCGGTCTCCTGATGTTGTGCTGCATTACCACAGCGAAAGCACAACCCGGTACCCTTACCTGCAATGTGCCGGAAAGAATGAACACTTCGGCAAGCCATCCTTCCATGAGCCAGACAAACAGCGGCGCCCTGATTGTTGCCTTTGTACTCGTCAGAGGGGTGGAAGATGCAGCAAATGTATATTCCGCTTCCACAACAGACTATGCGAGCATGACCTCTATCCTGGGTACGGATGAATACCTTTCCGTAAAGGATGGAGCCGCTGGTGCAGGTGGTTATCCGGCCGGAAGCTTTGCCGGTTTTGAAATCGAAACAGGGGGGCTTTTGTCGCTTGCGGCGTTCAGTAATGTCAGTATCAGTACTTACCTGGGTGGGGCGCTGGTACAGACAAAAGCGGTAGATGCATCCCTGCTGTCTGCCAGCCTTTTGACCACCGGGGCCAGGGGTACCGTAGGTTTTGTTGCGTCTTCTGCGTTTGATGAAGTGCGCATTTCCACTTCGGCAGTACTGGCCCTGGGTACCATTAAGATCTACAACGCCGTTTTTGAAAAATTCTGCGCAGGCCCTGCTTTGCCCTGCAATACGGCGACAATCGCCACAAGCCCTACCTATCCGCTGACGATCAATAACGCACGTACGGGTATGTCCGGTGTTACGGTAGGATCGATTACCAATACGGATCAGATCATTGATGCCAGCACGAGCAACTATGGTTCTATTAATTTTGCCGTCGGCGTTTTTGGCAGCGCTTCAGTGGCCGTACTGGATAATGTGAGTACCTACCCGGCCGGTACTTTTGCCGGCATTGATATTGAGTCTGCTTCCTTACTTTCTGTCGGTGTGCTCGACAATATGACGCTTGAAACCTACCTGGATGGTGTGGCAACGGGAGAGGTGATCACCGGTGCAAACCTGCTGGCTGTAGGCTCCTCCCTGCTGGCTGGTAGCGGCAGGCAAGTATTGGG
>JAEUVW010000166.1 GCA_016786525.1 Chitinophagaceae bacterium | reverse complement strand
AGTGTTCTGGGCGGTCACACAAAGGGGAAGCATTGCGCCCAGCAGGAAAAGAGATTTTTTCATATAACGGAAAATTACTGGACTGCAAAATGAACATTTCCTTTCGCAATTGCAAGCCTCATCAGGGGGAAATAGATGGTTATTTATCGTATACCACCTCCTATGGTCCATTCATTTTTATCAATATGATAAAACAACGCTGCGCCTTATCTTTGTACGCAATAAATGAATCGAGCATGACGACAACAACTGCGGCCCCGGTGTCCTTTACGGAAGGGGCAGTAAAAGAACTCAGCAGACTGATGAGTGAAGAAGGATTTGATACCAGCCAGTATCTGCGTGTAGGTGTAAAAGGAGGCGGATGTTCCGGCATGTCTTATGTGCTGGGCTTTGACCAGAAAGAAGCCGATGACGAAACGTATGAGATCGACGGCCTTCGCGTGATCATGAAGCAGGCCCATGGCATTTACCTGCTGGGCATCAGCATTCATTTTGAAGATGGCCTGAACGCCCGCGGTTTTACGTTCAATAACCCTAACGCGAGCAGCACCTGCGGTTGCGGCACTTCATTTGCGGTGTAGCATGCGTATTGTATTGTTCCTGCTCCTCCTGTTGCGCTGCGGCCTTGCCGGTGCACAAAGCAAAGACGGCAAAGAAATCAACCAGGCAGATGTGCAGGGCAGGCCTCATGGCCTTTGGTACACGTCCAAACCGGCCTTGCGGGGAGAACCCTCAGAAGCGGTGTTCGGAAGCTACGATCACGGGCAGAAAACGGGCTTGTGGTATATCAGCGACGGAATCGGCAACCTGGTCTCTATTGAGACGTTTAAACTGGGCGTACGGGATGGCGAAGCTAAATATTTCGACAACGGGCACCTGACCAGCGTAGGCCATTACCGGGGCCTGAACCCCACTGTTGCGATGGACACCGTACTGATCGTGGACCCCATCACCGGCGATGAAAAACTCGTCAGCGTGCCTACGGAAAGAGGCAGCGTACGCCACGGCAGCTGGCGCTTTTATGATGAATTGTCCGGCAGGCTGGTTCGTGAAGAGTATTACCAGATAGACGAACTGCTCTATAAAAAGGATTTTTCTATTTCGGGTGTAGACAGCGCCCACTACCAGTTGCGCAACCAGCATTTGCCCCACCTGGATAAAAACTACAAGTCACCTTCGCGCTTCAAGCAAAAAACGCCGACGAAGACACTGATCGGGGAGTAAATATAGTGCGCTGCCCACCCCTAAGCTCTCCAGGGAGGGGAAGCATTCGCGGAGGGCTTACCCAATTGACTCATTACATGGTTGCCATCTTCACATTTTTCGAATCAATACTATTTCATTGTCGAATTGCCCAATTACCATTCTTCAAATCAATATTGCTTCATTACCCAATTGTCAAATTGTCGAATTGCCTAAAACCCGCTCCAGCGCTGCATTTGTTTTAACGGAGTTTTAACCCGCCGGGCACTGCATTAGGGTAGTACACAATTATTTTTGTGAGCAAATAAATTTTATTTTATTTTGTTGGCTTACTATGAAACGCGTCCTCATCCTTTTCTCTTTCCTGTTTTTTCATCTCGTTTCACTCGCGCAAAATGTTGTTTTTTCGGCGGAGGCCAGCGCTAACCCGATCGGTATAGAAGACCAAGTACAGGTAACTTTTACCATAGAAAACGTACAGGAACTGCAGGGCATACAAACACCTTCTTTCCCGGGATTCAAAGTCCTGGGAGGCCCGTTCCAGTCGCAGAGCACCAACTATTCTTTTAACGGCAACCAGCAGGTACGCAGTTCCAGCGTATCGCTGACCTATATCCTGCAGGCAACAAAAACAGGAGCCTTAAGTATTCCTTCTATTATTGCCAAAGACGGCAGCGGGAAAACATATCAAAGCAATGTGCTGAACATCCGGGTAGAAAACGGCAGCCTTGCCCCGAAGCGGCCTTCGCGCCAGCAGCAGTCCAACGATCCTTTTGCCGGCTTCGATCCCTTTGCCGACGACCCGTTTTTCGGCGGGGGGGGAGGCGATCCTTTTGCCGCACTCCGGCAGCACCAGGCCCGCATGCAGCAACTGATGCAGCAAATGCAACAGCAGGCTCAGGGACCTTCTTCTGCGCAAAACCTGCCCGAAGTATCTGAAAAAGACCTGGGAAAAAACATCTTCGTACGCGTTAATGTAGATAAGACCAAAGTAAAAGCCGGGGAACAGATTACCGTTACCTACAAAATGTATGCCCGCGTGGCCATGCAGGCCGGCATTTCAAAATTACCTTCCCTGAATGGATTCTGGACGCAGGATTTCGATCTGCCCAAAGATCAGAAGCCCCAGCTGGAAACTTTAGACGGAGTGCAGTACCAGAGTTTCACCCTCAAAAAGTCCGCTTTATTCCCGCAGCAAAGCGGAACCCTGGTGCTGGACCCGGCAGAAATAACCGGCGTCGCCCGCCTGGCCGACAGGGCCAACCCCTATGGCAAGGACGTAAAATTCAAACTGAAAAGCAGCCCGGTCAATATTACCGTCACCCCTTTACCGCTTGAAGGCCAGCCCGCAGATTTCGGCGGAGCTGTTGGCCGCTTTTCCCTGGAGAGCAAGGTGGACAAAACAAGCCTGAGTACAGACGAATCGCTGACCCTGACCCTGAACATTTCGGGCACCGGTAACCTGAAACTGATACAGGCCCCGCAACTGAAGCTGCCCAACGGGCTGGATGCTTTTGACCCTGCGATCATTGACACCATTACGGGACGCAGTACAACGATCAGCGGCAATAAGATCATTACTTATTCTATTGCCCCGCGTATAGCGGGAGATTACGAGATTCCCGCTATCCCGTTTTCGTACTATAACAGTGCAAGCAATGCCTATACGACACTCTACACGAAACCGGTAAAACTCCATGTCACCCAGGGCAAAAACGACAACAAAGGAAATACACAAAAGGTCTTAAGCGACATCCATGCCATTGAGACCAAACCACTGATCCCTGTATCTTCCGCTGCGCCTTTTGTTTACTCAGGGTTGTATTGGAGCCTGTATCTTGTTCCGCTGCTGGCTTTGCTGCTGTTCGCGCTCCTGAAAAAGAAAAAGGACCGCGAAACAGGCAATGCCGGTCTTTTCAAAAACAAGTATGCCAACAAGATTGCCCTGAAACGCTTAAAGACGGCAAAGACTTTACTGGACAACAAACAAACAGCTGCATTCTATGAGGAGATTTCAAAAGCGATCTGGTTGTACCTGTCCGACAAGCTGCATATCCCGCTTTCCCAGCTTTCCAAAGAGACGGCCGCGGAAGCGCTGAACAGCAAAAAAATCCCAGGCGCTTTGCTTCAGCGGATGAACCACATCATCGACGATTGTGAACTCGCACTGTATGCGCCCAGCGGGGCAGTACAGCAAATGGGCCATGTCTATACAGAGACGGCACAGCTTATTGGTGAATTAGAAGACCTACTGAAAAAATAATGAAACGGATCCTGCAGTTCCTATACTTTTCGCTTTACAGCCTGGGCAGCTTTGCCGCCGCAGACAGTGCATCCCTGTACTGGAACAAAGGCAACAGCGCCTATCTAGCCCGGCAATACCCCGAAGCCATCGTTTACTATGAGCAACTTCTGCGCCTACAGGGATCAAATGCCCTGGTATACTTTAACCTGGGCAATGCCCATTATAAAAACAACCAGGTCAGCAAAGCTGTACTGAACTATGAACGGGCGTTGTTTTACAATCCCTCACTGAAGCAGGCTAAGGATAACCGCCTGCTGGCCCAGAGCCGCATTTCCAGTTCGATCAAAGAAAGCAAGGATATCTTTTTCGTTGCCTGGTGGAAGAACCTTGTTGCCGGCAGCAGGGCCAATATGTGGGCCGTCATGAGCCTGCTCCTCTTTCTTGTCTTTTTGCTGTTGTTGCTGGGCCGGATCAGCGGGCGTTATTTTACCCGGACACCCATACAGGCTTTTATTTTCATTCCCGTTTTCAATGCCGCTGTCTTGTTTCTTGCTTTCAGCGCAGCACACAACGCCGGTTTCTCGCCCAGGGCGGTCGTGATGAACGCCAACACAGTAATGACTATGGCGCCGAATGTCTATAAGGGTCAGGTCATCCTGCCCGAGGCCACCGTGGTGGAAACAGCAGAACTCTCGGGCAACTGGATTTCAGTAAGCCTGCCCGATAACCGCAGGGGATGGATACAAAGCCCGGAACTGACATTTGTCCATCAGCCCGCAACCCGATAGCCATGTACCTGATCAAACCATCCTTCCTTCTGAAGCGCTTATACCCGGCGGGCCTGGAATGGAAGCGGGAATCCCCGGACGCCGTGTACCTTACTTTCGACGACGGCCCCCACCCTGTTGCCACCCCTTTTGTCCTTGATGAATTAAAAAAATACCAGGCCAAAGCAAGCTTTTTCTGCATTGGTAAAAATGTGGCCGAAAGGCCCGACCTCTACACCCGCCTCCTGCTGGAAGGCCATACTGCAGGCAACCATACCCAGACGCACCCCAATGGCTGGAAAACGGGAACGACCCAATACCTGGAGAACATTACCGCAGCAGAAGCCCACATAGACAGCAGGCTCTTTCGCCCTCCGTACGGCAAAATAAAAAGAAAGCAGGCAGCTGCGATCCTGAAAAAAGGATACCGCATTATTATGTGGGACGTTCTTTCCGGCGATTTCGACACGGGCATCAGCCCGGAAAAATGCTGGGAAAATATTGCCCTGCACCTGGCTCCCGGCTCTATTGTCGTATTCCACGACAGCAGCAAAGCCTGGGAAAGGCTGCAGTATGCCCTGCCCCGGACACTTGCTTTCTGCAAACAGCAGGGCTGGAAAATGGAAGCCCTGTAAGATCCCCGTCCGGCATCCTCATGGCAAACAACTCCCTGGCATAAAAAAAGAAAGGATTGCAGATGATCTGCAATCCTTTCTTTTCAAAAAATGTGGCGGAGCGTTTAGTTCAGTTTTGAAACTTTTTCTGTCGCAACAATCTCATTATTGGCATCAGTGAACTGCAGCACATACATACCGGCTGCAAAACGGTCCATCGCGATTTGTTTCACTTCTTTGCCGGAGAACAATACCCTGCCCTGCAGATCCATCAACGTAACAGTCATATCTTCCGGCGCTTCGATATGCAGTACATCCTGTACGGGATTCGGGAAGATCTTAATGTATGCGATTGCTGCCCCTGTATTGCCGATGCTGGTTGTATTCAGGTCAATAGAAGCGCTTTTGCTGCAATCCCGGTCATTGGTCACTTCGACCGTATAGATACCCTCCATATCCTTCACATCGTAGTAGGAGGATGTAGCGCCCGGTATCAGTACGCCGTTCTTAAACCACTGGTAAGTCACACCCATCACCCTGGTGTACAGGCGGCTGCCAGACAGGGTAATGAAAGGGGTATCGGGCGCAGGAATCACAATGATATTGAAGTCGGGAGAAGTGGCATAACAACCGTTCACGATATCCTGGACTTTGACACTGTACCTGCCGTGCCTGTCTGCGTATACAAAGGTGTCCGTAGCACCCGGTATATAGGCGCCGTTCAGGTACCATTGATAGGAGGCAAAGCCATCCTGTGTGGCCAGCATTGTCTTGTCGCCATCGCAGAAGAAGGTGTTGCCGTAAGGGTGTACATAAAAAGGTTTGACAAATTTTACCGTCACCGGAACAGGGGTAGAGGTAGCCTGGCAACCGTTGGAGTCGGTAATCAATACGGAATAGGATCCGGCCGTTTTGGCGTAAAAAGGATTAAAGGTTTCTCCCGGGATATTCGCGCCAGCGTTTTGCCATTGGTAGGTATGCCCGAAGATAATGGGAGCGGTCATTTTGGAAGCACTGCCATTACAGATGCTTGTGCCGCCATCGATGGTCACCGCTGTTCCGGGCAGGGGGTTGACCAGCACCACAACAGGATCGCTGTAAGCCGCACATCCGGCAGTGTTGGAGACCTTCATACGGTATGAGCCTGAGGTATTTGCCAGGTAAGTAACGGCCGTTTCTCCTGCCATATCAGCACCTGATTCCTGCCACTGGGTAGTGAGCCCGGAAGCTACTGTTGCCGTCAGGACCACACTGCCGCCGATGCAAAATTCGGTAGGACCGGAAGCGCTGACCGTCGGCACTGTCGGGGAGATCACGTTGATCGTCAGGGTAGCAGATTCATCGCTGCAACCGGTTGTTTTATTCTTCACGCGTACACTATACACACCTGAAGTTTTTGCTGTGTGGGCAGGAGCGTCCGCCGCTCCGCTGATGGCCGTACCGCCATCCAGCCATTCATAAGAAGCGCCGGCAACAGGGTTTGCTTTGATGTCTACACTATCGCCGTTGCAGAAGCTGATCATGCCCACCGGTATGATATTGGCTACAGGCAAGGGGTTTTCCGTAATCACCAGTGCATTGCTTTTCGTCGAGCAGGAAGCAATGATCGCGATCAGCCTGTAGGTATTCGGGCTGGATGCGGTATAGCTTGCCGTAGTGGCGCCAAAGATATCACCGGAGCTGTTTTCCCATTGATACGAAACCCCGCTGACTGGTGTAGCACTGAGCAGCAGGCTGGACGATGCGCAATAAGAGGTCTTACCGCCTGCGCCACTGATACTGGGGGCTGCAGGACTTGGATTCACCACCACTGCCGTAACGGAAGAAAATGCAGAGCAGGACGTACTGGTGTTGGTGACCTTCACCCTGTAATTGCCCGCAGTAGTAGCGGTATAATTGAAACTTGTTGCTCCCGGTATATCCACGCCGCCCTTTTGCCACTGGTAGCTCAGGCCGGTCCCCACGTTGGCTTCCAGCACTACATCCAGTCCATCACAGAATGTTGTGGCACTGAGTGCCGTGATCGTTGCGGTGGGTAATGGGTTTACCGTCACCTTCTTCGTATTGCTGGACACCCCAGCCGGGCAGTCTGCTGTCGTGCCCAGTACAGAATACACGCCTGTGCTGTTGGCCGTGTAGGTGGAAGTGGTGCTGCCCGTGGTGCTGCCGTCTTTGTACCAGGTATAGGAAACTCCGGAAGTTGCCGTATTGGATAAGATCACACTACCTCCCGTACAGAATGTCGTATCCGTCGCGGCACTGATCGTAGACGCTTTCAGAACGTTCACGGTAAAGCTGGAAGAAGTATCGCTCTGGGCAGACAAAAGGCATTGCGAATACACACGGTAATCTTTGTCTGCAGTCGTTGTTGTCGTCAGGGTAGGAAAGGTATCGGCAACACCCATATTGGTGTACGTTCCTGAGCCTGCATTCCTGGACTGCCATTGGTAATGCATGCCGGTACCCATGGTCAGGCCGACGCCGTTCAGCGTAAAGCTGTTGCCGCTGCATACCCGTGTTGCCGGGCCGCTTACCGTGCCTTTGGCCGGTTTGCCGGAGCAGGTGTTTTCAATAGACAATTGTATGTTGGGCCTTTTGGTTGTTGTGCCGGTAAATGCGGTGGTAAAAGCAGAAGTGCCGAAATGATACGCTACAAGCGGACCGGAAATGGTATGACAGTTGAAAATAGGCACATTGGTACCGGTTACAGCAGGTTCTGTGCTCGATTTTTCGATAATGATCTCCAGGTTACCGCTGGCAGCATATACAAATGGCGTAGACAGGTTGATGGTGGTCCAGCCACTGGTCATCGTGTTATCAATAACACCGCTGTTCAGCACTTTGGTATACGCTGAGGAAAATGCCGGCGGAACGACAGTAGACACCGAAGAGGCGCTGGTCTCCCTCATCCAGATCGTGATATAGTTGATGGCCGTACTCGTGGAACCCGAAGCTTTCTGGAAAGAAATGGCCGTGATGCTTCCGGACATCCCTACCTCTGTAGAAGTGTACAAAATGCGGCAGCCGGAAAACGTGGATTTACGGTTCGTAGGCGTAAAAAAAGTAGTATCCGTACCCGGTGTTGTCGGGATGCTCACAATGGTGGGGAGCGCTGATGCCGATCCCGTGGCAAACAAGAGCATCGCCAGCAAAAGGACCTTATGGTAAAAGGATTTGTTTTGGTAAACCGTCAGGGTAGAGTGTGGTTTCATAAATATTTTTTTAAAAACTAAAAATAGTAAATTTAACTAATGATTCAAGCTTTATTTAAAGAAAATTTCATAATTAGGACAAAAAGGCTGATTATCACATCTCTAGACCTGTGTATGCATTTGGGGGCGGATATGCTTATCTTTGCCTTCTACGATTGCCCCGTATTTATGATAAAACGCAGAACTCATTTTCTGAAATCACCTTATTTTTTATGTGCATTGGTATTGGCTGCCGGCAGCCAGACGGCCCGGGCACAGGCAGAGGAGGAGAATATACCGGATACGGAATCAGTGGTCTTATATGCCGACCCCAGGATCGCCTTACTGACCGGCTACAGGGAATCCCCCAAACCGTATACCGGAACAGCCCTTATCAACGGGAAGCTGGTATCGGGCAGCATTCATTCCGGAAAGGGTTTCAGGATCCTGATCTACTCCGGTACCGACCGCAATAAGGCAAACCAGACAAAGGCCGACTTTATGCGCAAGCATCCGGGGAAGCGTGTCTATATGACATACTCACTCCCGCAGTACAAGATCAAAGTGGGAGACTATACCTCAAGGCAGGAAGCCAATGAACTGTACCGTCAGCTCAGCGGGGTCTATTCTCCCTGCATGGTCGTTCCCGACATTGTCGAAATAAATACTTTCCGCAAAAATGATTGAAACCATACGGCAGAAAGCGCGGGAATTGTTTCCCGCGCTGCAGCGCATACGCCATCATATCCATGCGCATCCTGAATTGTCTTTCCAGGAGTTTGAGACCGCAGGCTTTGTAGCCGCTGAACTGGACCGCATGGGCGTGTCTTACACAAAAGGCATGGCCGGCACGGGTATTGTAGCCCTGATCGAAGGCCGGAATCCCGGTAAAAAATGCCTGGCCATCCGCGCAGAACTGGACGCGCTGCCGATAACAGAACAAAACAATACAGCCTATACCTCTGTAAACAAAGGGGTAATGCATGCCTGCGGGCACGATGTACATACCGCCTGCCTGCTGGGCCTGGCGCAGATCGCACACAGTTTGCGCGACAGTTGGGAAGGTACGCTCAAGCTGGTCTTCCAGCCCGGCGAAGAAATGCATCCCGGTGGCGGCAGCATGATGATCGCAGAAGGCGTATTGCAAAACCCTGAGGTAGACGCCATACTGGCGCTGCATGTATACCCGCATCTCCCCGCAGGAGTGGTGGGTTTCCGTGGCGGGCAATACATGGCCAGCACCGACGAGATCCATATCAGCATCGAAGGCAAGGGAGGCCATGCCGCATTGCCGCACCAGACCATTGACCCGATTGCCATTGCGGCACAGGTCATTGTTGCCCTGCAACAGGTGATCTCGCGTAAGAGCAACCCCATCATCCCTTCAGTACTGAGCTTTGGCAAAATAGCGGGAGGCACGGTGAATAATGTGATCCCCGATACGGTCGAGATCGCCGGCACCCTGCGGACCATGGATGAAGACTGGCGTGCGGAAGCGCACCGGCTGATCAGGGATATCGTGGAAAGCACCTGCGCTGCTTTTGGTGCCAAAGCCCATATCGACATCCCCAAAGGCTACCCTTCCCTCTTCAATGATGAGGCCTTGACGGCACAGGTCCGTTCTTTTGCCACGGATTTCCTGGGGGCAGAAAACGTGCGTCAATTGTCGCTGCGCATGACGGCTGATGATTTTGCCTTTTACAGCCATGCCGTACCCGGATGTTATTTCCGCCTGGGCACAAACACCAACAATGAGCAACATACCACCTCCGTACACAATGCGCATTTCGATATCGATGAGCGCGCTTTGGAAACCGGGGCCGGGCTGATGTCTTATGCAGCTATATCCTACCTTAATTCCTGATTGACCATGCCCGGAACCTTGTATATGATCCCAGTACCGCTTGCTGCCGGAGCGATGCACACTTTAGCGCCGGAAGTCGCTGAACGGAGCAGGGGCCTGAAACATTTTTTCGTGGAGAATGTACGTGAGGCCCGGCGCTTTTTAAAAATGGCGGACCGGGATATTGACATTGATGCCTTATCGTTTTCCGAAACCAACCGCAATGCCGAACTGGATATCCGGCAGCTGAAAACATGGCTGCAGCAGGGTTTTGATGTGGGTGTACTGAGCGATGCCGGCTGCCCGGGCATAGCAGACCCCGGAGCAGAACTGGCCGCAGCGGCACATAGTATCGGGGCAAAGGTCTGCTCCCTCACAGGCCCAAGCTCTATCCTGCTGGCCCTGATGGCTTCCGGCCTGAACGGGCAAAGCTTTGCCTTCAATGGCTACCTGCCGGTAAAGGAGCCGGAGCGCAGCAAAAAAATAAAAAGCCTGGAACTCCATTCGGGAAAAGAAAACCAGACGCAGATCTTTATTGAAACGCCTTACCGCAACAATGCCATCCTGCAGGACCTGCTGCGGCATTGCCAGGCCAAAACCCGCCTGTGCGTGGCCGTCAACATCACGGCTCCCGACCAGTATATCCGCACCAGGACCATTGCCGAATGGGCAAAAGACAGCCCCGGCCTGCCCAAGCAGCCTGCGATCTTTTTGTTCCTTGCATAAAAAAAAGCTTACAGAACCTGTAAGCTTTTCAACACGATATTTTTCACTTCGCTCATCGGTACCCGCTCCTGGGCCATGCTGTCGCGGTGCCGGATGGTGACCGTATCATCTTCAAGCGTCTGGTGATCCACAGTCACACAAAACGGTGTACCGATCGCATCCTGCCTGCGGTAGCGTTTCCCGATCGCATCTTTTTCCTCGTAGAAGCATTTAAACAGGGGGCGGCATTCGTCCATCAGGCGGCGCGCAGCTTCCGGCAGGCCATCCTTTTTGGTCAGCGGGAACACGGCCAGTTTGACCGGCGCCAGGAAGGGCGGAAATTTCAGCACTACCCTGTCGTCTTTCTTCTCTTCGGTGCTCAGGTCTTCCAGCTCATACGCCTCACTCAGCAGCATCATTACAGTCCTGTCCAGGCCGATAGAGGTTTCGATCACATAAGGGATATAGTTGCCGTATGCTTTACCGTTTTCGTCAAGGTCGGCATCGAAATACTGCATTTTTTTCCGGCTGTATTCCTGGTGCTGCTTCAGGTCGAAGTCGGTGCGGCTGTGTACGCCTTCCACCTCCTTGAATCCCATCGGGAAATCATACTCGATATCGCAGGCGGCATCGGCATAGTGCGCCAGCTTCACGTGGTCGTGAAAGCGGTAACGCTCTGCAGGAATGCCCAGGCTCAGGTGCCATTTCATCCGCAGCTCCTTCCAGTATTCGTACCAGTGCTGCTGGGTGCCGGGGCGTACAAAAAACTGCATTTCCATCTGCTCGAATTCGCGCATACGGAAAATAAAGCCACGGGCCACGATCTCGTTTCGGAAAGCCTTTCCCGTCTGCGCGATACCGAAGGGAATTTTCAT
>JAEUVW010000142.1 GCA_016786525.1 Chitinophagaceae bacterium | reverse complement strand
TACGATTCCCTGCCGCTGGCCCTTTCGCCCAGGCCGGGAAAACTGCTGTACTTCAAAAATACCCGCAATTACCTGAGATCGGGTACTCTACCCCTTTTGCTCGGGGCGGGACCGGGTAATTTTTCGTCGAAAATGGCCCTTAAAATGACCGGCTTCAAACTGCAGGGTACCTACCCCGACCGGTTTACCTATATCAGCCGCCCGTATTTTGAGAACACCTTTTTTGTCCATATGTTCTTCTGGGCCAAGTCCATACCAGACCGGTCCATCATCAACTATCCCGGCAGCGTCTACGGACAGGTGGCGGGCGAATATGGACTGGCAGGCATCTTACTCTTTACCGTGTTTTATTTCCTGTATTTTTTCAAAAAATCGTGGAGGCAGCCTCAGAAATTCGTCTTGCTGGCGGCTTTGCTCTTACTGTTCCTGTTCGATTACTGGTTTGAATTGCTGACATTAACCCTGTTTTTTGAGCTGTTTATGCTCTCAGACGTTGCCGGCAAGACAGAAAAGAAAAAGCCATCCGATGCAGCGCCGGCAGCGCCTTAAAGAAGTATTACCCGATGACAGAACCTAACAGAAGAATCGCTATTATTGACCACGTGGGCAGTAAGGCAGGAATGGACTACTATACCTACATGCTTGCGTCAGGCCTGACACAGGCTTCCTGTACTGTTGCCGTTTTCTCCAATTTCCGCAAAGACGACAGCAGCATCCGCTTTTTCCCGTATTTCATCACGCATACACGGTCCAACCTCAAGAAAGCATGGAATCATTTTTCTGCTTTTCTGAAGACCGCCCTGTCCTGCCGCAGGCAGGGATACAAACTGGCCATTGTTCACTTGTTTTCGTATACGCTAAAGGATCTTTATGCGTTATTAATCCTGCATATTTTCGGCATCAAAATCATCGCTATCGTGCATGACGTACAATCCTTTGCAGGAAACGACCATCCCCTTTCCCAGCAGATCATCTTTAAGTACCTTACAGACCGGCTCATGGTGCACAACCGCTTTTCCTACCGGGTGGCCGCAGACTCATTCGGGAAAACGGTGACGGCTAAAATGAAGATCATACCGCATGGCAACTTTCACAGTTTAGCAAAGGCCCGGCCGGAGCAGAAAGCAGCAGCAAGGGCCCTGCTGCATTTAGACCCTGCAATCACTTACCTTTTGTTTTTCGGGCAGATCAAAGACGTGAAGGGCCTGGATATCCGGATCAAAGCCATGCCTCATTTGCCGGGCAATGTTCATTTGCTCATTGCGGGCAAGCCCTGGA
Source organism: Chitinophagaceae bacterium (assembly GCA_016786525.1). Taxonomy (GTDB): domain Bacteria; phylum Bacteroidota; class Bacteroidia; order Chitinophagales; family Chitinophagaceae; genus Rurimicrobium. The sequence continues at coordinate 6,372 of JAEUVW010000142.1, read as the reverse complement.
AAAATGATTTCCGTTTTTACGAAAACCTGATCGACCAATCGGATGCAGGGGCACGGATACACAAACAGATCGGTTTTATTGAGGATGAGCAGCGAGACCTGCTGTTTAAGGCCTGCGATCTCCTGATCTTACCCTATAAGGAAATATTTCAAAGCGGTGTACAGCTGATGGCCATGAGTTATAAAATACCGATCGTAGCCAGTAACTTAGAACCAATGAGAGAACTGATCCGGCACGGGGAATCAGGTTTTCTATTCGAGACGGAAAACGAGCTGTCCCTGGCAGCATCGGTCAGGGAAGCCTTAAGCCGGCCGGACCTGCTCCCTTCTGTAGCCGAAACAGCCTGGGAAAGAACAAAAAACACAAATGACTGGAAAGAAATAGCCAATCAGATCATTAACTGGTAATTTTAGAAAGTGAATCAAGGGAAGCGCACTATACGGGATACGATTGCATTGGTGACAGTAGTACTATTTGTCATCCTGTTGCCGTACGATATGCTGTATTCCACAGTAGCCATCTACCCGATGGCACTCGTCGGCCTTTTTTCGCTGAGCAAACAAAGGTTGCGCAGTATCCCGCACCAGGCATGGATCTTCTGCATCATCTTCCTGCTCAGCGCCTCGGGCTATTGGTATACCACAGACCTGGGCAAGGCCGGCTATCTGCTGGAACGGCAACTGATGATCCTGGTCTTCCCTTTCCTGCTGCCCCTGCTGATAGAACTGAACGGCAGGAACATCCGGGTCATCCTGCGCTGGTTTACCTTAAGCTGCCTGGCGGCAGCGGCCTACCTTTTTTTCCTTTGCTTTCAGCACTTATTCATTCATGGCCTGCCTTTGTCTACCCTGGCCGAATCCCGCTTTTACAACCACAATTTTTCGCTGCCGATACACATCCATGCCGGTTTTCTTTCCCTGTATTTTTCATTGGCCATTTGCTTCATGATGTGTGAGATCCCTTCGGCTCCCAAACTTCAAAAGCTGCTCTGGGGCTCGGGCATTGTCCTGCTGAGTGCCGCTTTGTATTTCCTGGCCTCGCGCAACACCATTATTGCCCTGCTGCTGGTCATCCTGTTCGTCTTCCCCTTCTTTATGGTGAAGAAAAAAGCCCTGGCCATTTTTGTCTCCCTGGTGCTGACCTCGGCATTTCTTTTCCTGGGGATCAAATCCAGCTATATCCATCAGCGCTTTTCCAAAGAATTGCTGGGAGACATCCAGATCAGCCAGTCCAATGCCAAGGATTACCCCGAGTCGAGGATCGTGCGCTGGCAATGCGCTGCTGATATTATAGAACGGAAACCGCTTTTCGGCCACGGAACGGGCGATGAGATCCCCCTGCTGCAAAAGGAATACCAGAAAAAGAAAATGTGGGTCTCCTATTTCGAGGAGTTCAACACGCACAACCAGTATCTTGCTATCGTGATCAAACACGGCTTCGCGGGCCTCTTTGTCTTCCTGCTGATGCTGACTTACTTTTTCTATCTCGCCGTCAGGAGGGGAAGCTTTATCTATTTCTCTTTCCTGTTCATCCTGACCATTGGCCTGATCACGGAAAACATTATTGATGCCAATAAAGGCATCTTCTTCTTTGCCTTCTTCAATACACTGTTCGGCTATGAAGCGCTGAAAACACTGCGGGAAAGGAAGGCACAAAAAAACATGAATCGACTATGAGGATCGCGATCCTGGGAACACGGGGTATCCCCAACCACTATGGCGGGTTTGAACAATATGCGGAACTCTTATCGGTGTACCTGGTACAGCAGGGTTTTGACGTTACCGTCTACAATTCCCACAATCATCCCTACCAGGAGAAAACCTACAAAGGCGTAAAGATCAGGCACATTTTCGACCCGGAAAAAAAGCTGGGTACGATAGGCCAGTTCTTTTATGATCTGGGATGTATACTGGACACCCGGAAACAGAAGTTTGATACCGTGTACCAGCTGGGCTATACTAGCAGCGCCATATTCAATTTCCTGTTCCCGTCCCGCTCCCTGATTGTCACCAATATGGACGGCATGGAATGGAAAAGGAGCAAATACAACAAGTATGTGCAGCGTTTCCTGAAGTACTCGGAGCGGATCGCGGTGAAAAGAAGCGATTTCCTGGTGGCCGACTCCCTGGGCATCAAAGAATACCTGGATGCAAAGTACCCTGTGGACGCTTTCTTTTCGGCTTACACGGCCGAGCTTCCTGCTGCTTATACGGCAGCGTCTCTTCAGGCTTTCGACCTACAGGCCGGTGCTTACGATCTGCTCATCGCCCGCCTGGAGCCGGAAAACAATGTTGACACCATCATGGAGGCCCATAGCCTGGCCCGTACGGCGATACCCCTGATCGTGGTCGGTAATCACCAAACCAAATATGGCGCTTACCTCAAAGAAAAATACAGGGATGTGACCAGTATCCGTTTCATCGGCGCTGTTTATGACAAAGCTTCGATCGATAATATTCGTCATTTTTCGAGGATTTACTTTCACGGGCACAGTGTAGGGGGCACCAATCCCTCCCTTCTGGAGGCCATGGCCTGTTCCTGCAACATTGTAGCCCACAATAATATTTTCAATAAAAGCGTTCTTGGTGCCGATGCATGGTACTTTAATGATGCAGCCGGACTAAGCGATATGATTATTCTCTTCCAGCAACAGGCGGATTTCTTCAGACAATCTGCACAGAATAATGTCAAAAAAATTAAATCCATATATTCAGAAGAGTATATCTTTAAATCCCTTAAAGAAAAACTAATTGAATGGCGAAATCGAAAATGAAATTTATCAATTCATTTTTATTACTAACTTCGCAGCCATAATCACCCGCTTTTACCCCAACCTACCTCCCTATATTAATGGCTATTTTAAAAATTACACATATTTGTAACTATACATAGTTTTGTTTTACCCTTATAATTCCCATGAAAATGAGTTATAGCCCCCAACAAACATTACCTAAAAGACCTCTTGAATTGCAGCTCAAAATGACTAATTATAAAATACACCAGATCGCCAAACGTATGTTTGACATCGTATTTTCCCTATTGGTCATCCTGATTATTTTCCCGATCATTTTCCCCATTGTCTTCATCTTTATCAAGCTGGAAGGCAAAGGTTCTATCTTCTTTATCCAGAAAAGGAACGGCCTGAACAATACGGTTTTCGACTGTATTAAATTCCGCACGATGGTGAAAAACCAGCAGGCGGACACGCTGGCGGCTGTGACCAACGATGAGCGGATCACCAAAGTGGGCAAATTCCTGCGCAACAGCAGTATCGACGAGCTGCCCCAGTTCATCAATGTACTGAAGGGAGATATGAGCGTGGTAGGCCCCAGGCCTCATATGATCAGCGATAATGAAAAATTTGAGAAGATCGCTACCAACTACCAGAACCGCCACCTGGTCAAGCCGGGTATTACAGGGCTGGCCCAGATCAACGGTTACAAAGGCCACGTCAACACCATCCAGGATGTAAAGGCGCGCACAATCATCGACCTGAAATACGTCAACAACCAAAGCCTCTGGCTGGACCTGAACATTATCTGGGGAACGATCAAGCTGATGGTGCAGGATACCATACTGCATGTCAAAAATGAGCGTATAGAGCGTTTGTCAGAAAAAGATACGGAAGAATAGCAATATAGAATCCCGCACGACCTTTAAGTGACTCCCGTATTGTGGAGTCACTTTTTTATTTAAGAGCAAGGCCATAAAAAAACCTATAAGGTTTTAAAAACCTTATAGGTTTCCCTGCCGGAAAAGTTTAAGATACGAAACTCAGTTTTTCAGAACATCTGTGATCACCTTCCCGCTGCAGCCATTGGGCATCTGTATCCGCAGCAGAGCAGCCAGGGTTGTTGCAATATCGCTTACCTGTACCTTTTCAAAAGAGGCGCCCGGCCTTATACCCCAGCCATACCAGAGTAAAGGGATATGCGTATCGTATGGGTTCCAGGTACCGTGGGTCGTGCCCCTGGGACCATCGGAATACCAGGCAGGTTCATAGATCAGGCCGATATCGCCGCAGCGTGCGGGATAAAACCCATTTTCCAGCTGCTGCTTCAAAAAGCCCGGTAAGCTTAGCCCCTGCAGGTCATCCAGCGGCACCACACGAAACATGCCTTTATAGGCCCCGCATTGTGCGATAAGAAATTCCTGCAGCGCAGCCCGGGATACCTTTTTCCTGGCCACTACAGCATCGTCCGGCGCTACCTGGTAGTTCATCACCGAGCGGACCAGGGAGTCGGCACCGAAGCGCAGTTTGGCTGCAGCATTCAGCTCCTTTTTCATATCGTACTCCGACAGGATGCCTGCCGGCATCTTCCGGTCTTGCAGAAAGGCGGCATTGTGCGCGGCCCCGTGATCTGCTGTGAGGAACACCGTATACTTTCCCTTACCCACGGCCTCGTCCAGGTATTCGAGGAACTTTGCCAGCTGCAGGTCCAGGCGCAGGTACAGGTCTTCCGCTTCTACCGAATTGGGGCCATAGGCATGTCCGATATAATCTGTGGAAGACAGGCTGAGGGTCAGCATATCGGTAGCACCGCCCCGGCCCAGTCCCTCTGCGCGGATCAGCGCTTTGGCAAAACGAAAGGTGAGCTGATTGCCTGCCGGCAGGCTGCGCAGGGATTTATACTGCCGTGCATCCGGCACGTGCGGGAAAACAGGCGCTGTTTCCCCGGCCCGCATTGCTTCATAGGGGTTATTGTCTGCTGTGCTTTGCGCGTACGAGGAGAGGGGGTAAAGTGTATGCCATGTTTTAGCCAGCAGGGTATCGGGCCATCTGCAGACATTGAAGTCCTGCACCCATTGCGGTAAGCGGGGACTGTAGTAATCGCTTGAGATAAAGTTGCCGGTACTGTCGTCGAACCAATAGGCGGCATTGGCCAGGTGCCCTGCCGGGAAGATGGCTCCCCTGTCTTTAAGCGCTACGCCGAATACCCGGGAGCGGAAGTTGGAGGCCAGCCTGAGCTCATCGCCTACGGTATTGCTTTTCATATTGCGCGGGCTCATCCGGCCCGCACGCTGGCTACCGCCTACGCCGTTTACCGCAGGATCTTCGGAGCAGTAAACCCCCCGCCCGCTACCCCGGTCTACCCAGTCATTGCCAACGATGCCATGTATGGCCGGCACCGTACCGGAGAAAATACTGGCATGCCCCGGGGCGGTATAAGAAGGGATATAATTCAAAAAAGTCTGTTCACAGGAAAAGCCACCCGACAGTAAACGCCTGAAACCATTTTCCGAAAAACGGTCCGCATACCGGTACAGGTAGTCCCAGCGCATCTGGTCCACGACGATACCGACGACAAGGCGCGGGCGCGATGGTTCCCGGCTTTGCGCCACGGCCGCACAGGCCAGCAGTCCGCAGGCCAGGCTAGTGAGCAGCTTTTTCTTCCTTATTTGCGGGAATCGTATTGTCATCGACCTGGAAAACATCTTTCTTCCTGTTGTAGTTTTTTAAAGGAATGGTAGCGCCGATATTGGCGATCATTTCGTAGCAGCCAAAGGCTTGCCTGGCCGTACCTTCATACACCTTCAGGCCGGAGTAGCGTGCATACACGGCTTTGTGGCAATACTCCAGGTAAGCGTATTTAAAGAAGGTAAACCTCAGGGCTGCCTCGCCGCCGATATCCCAGCCGCCAAACTGGAAGCCGGGTTTATTATCCTTGCCGAAGATCGTATTTTCCACATGCGGGGTCATAAAGCCGATGCCTCCCTTCAGCAAAAGTGAAACGTTGAAATTGTTGAAAGACAGGCGGGGTATGGCTACCCGCCGCACAATGTTGAACAGGAAAAAGTTGGCCCCGTTGTTCAACTGCCAGCGGAGATTACCGCGGTTGATCATATAGGTATCTACCGGCACAAAGTTCATCTGGCCTTTGACATGCAGCAACTGCTGCTGATCTACCTGGTACTTGGTATGGTCGAAATTGATCTCGAAAGCCCAGTTGTCTTTGAACCAGTAGCCCAGGCGGTAACTATACTGCGGGATAGAGATGGGTTGCTTGAAAATACTTTTGTCATTCCATCCGGGCTTGTCCTTACCGATCACGTTTTTAAAGACATAGTCATTGCCCAGGGCCTCCTGCCGCACATGAATATTGCTCAGGGTGTACCATTCCTTATTGTAACCCCAGGACAGGTACAGCTGTCCTTTTTTGCCCACATGGTCTGCCTGCTGGGCCTGCACCGGCCGGTCCTGCAAAAAAAGCAGGGAAAGCAGCAGTAGCGTATTGCGTTTGATCATAAATAAAAATTATTCCTGTTCCTGTATGATGAGGAGTGCGTTGTCGCGCTGCGCTGCCGGTACATGTACTTCTATATATCCGAATGCCAGGTAAGAACTGTCCTGCTTATTGATGATGACCGCCG
>JAEUVW010000035.1 GCA_016786525.1 Chitinophagaceae bacterium | reverse complement strand
TGATATTACCCACGTTTACGGCAGCAAATTCCTCATAGGCTATACCGCATTTTTATCGCGGAAAGGCAGGGTAAGGCCGGTGCTCAATGCATTTTGGGGAGCAGGGCTGAGGCTGCATCATGACTATGCTACCACTGTGGTTTATCCTGCAAAAAATAAACCGTCCTATCTGTTGGCAAGCCATGAAACCTCCGTGTGGCCCTCCTTTCAGCTGGGCTTTACTATAGGTGTCTTTGTGGTGTCCAAAGGACGGGCGGAAGCCGGGCAATAAGGCGTATTTTCTTTGGTTGTCCTGTTGCAGTGGAAATAATGTGTAGGGCATAGAAGTGTCATTTTAAGTGCCAAAAGGACCATCCGTCCTGAAAAGGTCATCCTAGTTTTGGTCCTGCTAAAACGATACAAGATGATCACGAACATAAAATGCCTTTTCCTGCCGGCCCTGAGCCTGGCATTGGCCGGTCCATCCCTGGCCCAGACAGCACTGCCTTACACCAGCGGTTTCGACAATGCCGCAGAGCAGGCCGGATGGAAGCTCTTCCAGTTTGGGCTTGTAGAAAGCGCAAAGCCTTCCTGGAGATACGCTCTTACACCCTCCTTTTCTACACCCAACAGCCTGGGACATGAAATCAGCGTAAGCGCAAGCAAGAGTCTAACCGACGATTGGTTTGTGTCTCCCGGATTCGATTTTTCCGGTGGAGGGACGATAGATAGCCTTCGCCGGCGTTTCGGCGGCCTGGGGCTGCCCGGAGCAGGTGACACCATAGCGCTGTACCTATTGCAGGGAGACCCGGACCCTTCCAAAGCTACAGGCAAAGTGCTTCTGTATGATTACAGGGGAGTTGACTACTCCAATGATAATATCTGGTATAAGACCCGCCCGGTCGATATCCCGGCAACCGCCGGCAAATCCTATATTGCTTTCCGGTATCGTAATACTGACAATGGATGGATGGAGACCTGGTTCGATAACCTGTCCGTCAGCAGGAAAGTACCGGCCGGTACTGCAGCGGCCGTGCCCGTATCCTCGCAGCTGCGTTACTATCCCAACCCTGTACGGCAAAGCCTCTACGTGACTGCACCGATAGCAGTGCAGGAGCTGCGTTTATACGATCCGGGCGGCAGGCTTGTTGCCCGGCAGGAGGCCGCCGATCACCTGGATATGCAGGATGTACCCGCCGCTGCCTACATCCTGCATACGCTGCTCCGCGATGGTACGTCTGTGTATACCCGTATTGCCAAAGAATAAATGAGGTCTGCCGGAAGCATTTTCCCTTTTGCCTGCATGGCAATCCCGGCAACAAGGGCCTTATTGTTTTGTGCCTGTCCGGGGCATAAAAGTGATATTTAAAAGACCGAAAGAGCAACAGCTACAGCGGTCCCCATCCTAGTTTTGTACAAACCAAATTACTATGATCAATACCAAACCCTTCTTCCCGCTGGCCCTGAGCCTGGCATTGGCCACCCCATCCCTGGCCCAGACAACACTTCCTTACAAGACCGGTTTTGACACACCTGCAGAACAGGCCGGCTGGCAGCTTTTTCGCATGGGGGTTAGCGGGGGCTCCAAACCCTATTGGGTATACGCTGCTTCCACACCTTTTTCCGCGCCCAGCAGCCTGTCACACAATTACCCGGTAGGCGGAACCGATCCTACTGACAATTGGTTTGTGTCCCCGCAGTTTAATTTTGCAGATGGTGCTACGATAGACAGTGTACGGCGCAGTTTCGCCGGTTTTGGTCAACCCAACGCGGGCGATACGGTAGCCTTGTACCTGTTGAAAGGCGACCCGGATCCCTCGAAGGCGTCGGGCAAAGTGCTCCTGTATGATTACCGGGATACTGCCTACAGCAACGATAATACCTGGTACAGGACCCGGCCTGTCGATATCCCCGCTACCAGCGGCAAATCGTACATTGCTTTCCGGTACCGCACGGTGGTCAACTGGCTGGATGTAAAATTCGACAACCTGTCCATCAGCAGGAAAATACCGGCGGCCATTGCTGCTGTACCGGCCTCATCGCAGTTGCGTTACTATCCCAATCCTGTACGGCAAAACCTCTATGTGGCCTCGCCGCAGCCGGTGCAGGAGCTGCGTTTATACGATCTTGGGGGCAGGCTTGTTGCCCGGCAGCTTGGCGCCGACCACCTGGACCTGCAACAGGTACCCCCTGCAGCCTATATCCTGCATACGCTGCTCAGCGACGGTACGTCTGTGTATACCCGTATTGCCAAAGAATAAATGTTTTTCCATTCCGTAAAGAAGAAGACCTCTGCATTTGAGAGGCCTTCTTCTTTAGCTGGCAGCAAAAGGGGGGAGATCGCTAGTCTTTGTTCAGTGTTCCTTTTTCCCTTTATGCGGTAAGACTTTTTGCCGGTCAGCTGGTATACTACTGTAGTAGGCTTTACCCTTGCTGCTGATATAAAAATTGATTCCGTAACCCTGGTATTCACCAGGACGGCTTTTCAGGCCTACACTGTAGAGGTCCGGGTAATCCTGATACTGTACCAGGCCTGCGTAGTCTACAGAGAGGCTGTCCAGCAGTACCTCGTTTTGCCGGTTGACCAGGTAAGGATAGCCCCGCTGCTCTTTCCCTTTAAGGTCTGTCTCAGGCTTACTTGTTTTTTTAAGCAGCAGACTTGTGAATAAGGTTTCTTCTTCAGCATCCCGGGCGTCTACGAGGAAGACATCGGGCCCTGCAGCGTACATTCGTTTATACCGGAAGCTTACAGCCGGTACCAGTACCCGCCCGTACAGGTCTACCACGCCCTGCCTGTCCAGGCTGTCCTCTGCGAGGAAATACCCGGTAAAGGGGCCAGCAAAACCTTCATCCCGGCCAAGGTACTCAAAATACCCGGTGCTTTTGGGGCAGCCATTGCTGTCGGTGTATGCCAGCAGTTTGTAACCGGCCATTCCTTTTGGCGACTGGCCATCTGCACCGGCCAGGTAGTAACTATAGCCTATTGCTACACCGCTTCTTCCCCCTTCAAAGCTGCGCCAGTAGGCCGGGTATTCCCTTTCATGCCGGAGAATGGCATAAAACATCCCCTTCCTGTAGAACGCATCCGTGACCGCATAAGGTTGCATGGGGAGTATAGGGTTCAGTTGGAAGTCTGTCACCGCCCGCAAGGGTGAGCGGGTCTCTGTTTCCAGCAACAACAAACTGTCAGTCGTGCTGAGTATATTCAGGCTGTAGTCTGTATGAAAAGGCCCGGCAGCGTAATCGCCATTCGTGTCCAGTATCGCGGCATAGTGCGGTAGCGTATCCCCCGGGCCGATACCCTGTACCGGCCACAGCTTGGCGGCTTGCCTGGGAAATCCTGTCGCAGACCATATCATCGAATCCTTTGCATATTGTTTCTGTGTGCGGCCTTGTAGCTGCATCGGGATAAAGTTCGGCAGGTGCCGGGGTACAGCAGGTTCGGACTCCCGGGGCGGCAGGTGTACGTGCTGCGCATAACTGATCCAGCCGGAACGTTGGTCTAATGTGCTTACATCGTGGTAGCGGAACTCCTGCACCTGCCTGCCCGCCGTATCCGTATTCCAGCGCGATACGACCAGGGTATCATGCTGCAACCACACACCCAGGTAGCTGCAGGGTATCAGTACTTTGCCGCTGTAGTCCATCAGGCCGTAGCGGTTCATGCTGTCCTGCACCGGTACTACGCCATGTCCGGGGAAGCCCAGGGTGTAGCCGGGTATTTCCAGTACAATCCTTCCTGTAGTATCAGCAATGGCGGTACTGCGTTCCCTGAAGACCATAAACTGGTTTTCATTGTTGGGGTCTGTCCACAGGTTGCTGTATAAGGGAGGAATGAGAATCCGGCCCCGCGCATCCAGCAGGCCGTATCGTTCTCCCTTTTTTACCCTGTAGTAAGGGGTGCTGCCTGAGTAATTGCTGTGCTCAATGCCATCGTAGGCAAATGGGATCAGCACCCGGCTCAGCGTGTCGATGATGCCGTATTTTCCATTCTTTACGACAGTAGCGGTATAAGTGCCCTGGCGTTTATCCCAGCTGAAATACCCGCCGGACATCAGGAAGGTATTGCCGAAGTCCGTACGGTCGTACAGGCAGGGCAGTAATTCGCGGTTGTTGGAATCGATGATGCCGTACTGCCCGTTTTTGCCCCGGGCATTGAAGTAAGCGCCGACCAGCGAAGGATAAAATTTGCCCGTCCAGTGCCGGTAAGGCGGTATGATGTAGGCGCCACCGGTATCGATGATACAGGTGGTATTTTCCGTATAGACAATAGCCCTGCCTTTGTGGAAAAAATCCACGTTCCGCCATTGCGGGCGTATCCGTATGTTGCCTGCTGCATCAGAGTACCCCCATAATTTGCCCTGTCGATAGGGCACGAGTGCCGGTAAGGTTTGCCCTTCGGCCTGAGACAGGCAGGCGCAGAACAGCAGCAGGCATATTGTTTTCTTCATCGCGGGCGCTACACAGGGCATAGGTGAAAATTTTGTTCCGCTATAAATTTAAGGAAGATAGCGGGAAGGAAAAGATGATGTCCGATGCAGGCATACGCCTGGGGCTGGAATTTCAGAATAGCAGGAAAGGAGCGGCTGCAGCCTTCTTATTCCCGGTGCTCCGGGCAGTCTATGCGCAGGTCGTTGCTATGAAGGGGTGCATCCAGGAGCGAACAGAAATGCGCCCCCCCTTTTTTGCGGTAATGCGTACAATTGAAGCAGTGGCGCTGTATACTGATCGTGCCGTTTTCGTTCAGCGCGGCGATCAGGCCGGACAGGGATTGCCAGAGCGCTTCCTTTTCCTTTTGTCCTCTTTGCGCCAGCCAATCGCTGAAGGGGACGGTAAAGTTTTCGCTTGAGGCCACTACCTTTTTACCGGCCGGGCTGAGCAATAGGCTGTAGCGCCTGCTGTCTGCCTGGTCGGCCACCCTGCGTACCAACTTCTTTTCCTCCAGTACTTTTACCGCATCGCTGATCGTTGGCTTGGTGACGCCAAATTCACGCGCCAGGTAACTCACGTTGTTTTTGTCTGCGCCGTGATAGCGGATGAAGATCAGCAATTGTACCTGTATCGGGCTTAGTTGCTGTGCCTTGGCCTGGTCCCAGAGCAGGGTCCTGAAAACCTGCGACAAACGCTCAAAGCCGGCAACAATTTTGCTGTCGGGCTGCTTGTTTTGTTCTTCAGGATCAAATACGGACATGTGCGGGCTAAAGATAAAGTTCAGAATAAAGGCAATATTAAGCACAAGTATCCGGATGCAGCCAGTGCTGCAGTATCGTATCCATCAATTGCCGGCAGGAGTCGATATGCCTGCTGCCCGCTTCGATATCGGCCTGCGCCTGTATATAAGGCGCAGCTTTCAGCTCCTGCCTGCCCTGCTCCAGCATGCCGGCAAGCCAGTCTTCTGTTAGTTCTGCATGAAACTGCAGGGCGATCACCTGTTCCCCTTTTACAAAGGCCTGCCGCTTGTTGGCCTGCGAAGACAATACATGAATACTCTCGTCATAGGGAATGTCGAACTGGTCGCCATGCCAGTGGAAAACGAAGGGCTGCTCCCGGAATAGTTCCTGCAGCCAGGGTACAGTACTGCATTCGGGAGTAGGGACAACGGGGTACCAGCCGATCTCCTTTTGCGTTGCCGTGCATACCCTGGCGCCCAGGCAGCAGGCGATCAATTGTGCGCCGAGGCAAATACCCAGTACTTTTTTGCCCGCATCCATACAGTCTTCTATAAATGCTTTTTCGCGGTAGAGCCAGGGATGGTCCCACTCGTCGTACACGCCCATGGGGCCGCCCAGTACAATGAGGGCGTCCATCTCTTCAAGGGCGGGAAAAGTATAGCCTTTTTCGTAGAGCCGTATGATGCTGTACTCATAGCCCTGTGCCGAAAGCCAGTCTGCGATGGATCCCGGTCCCTCATAGGGTACGTGCTGGAAAATGTGTATTCTTGTTTTGTTCACAGGCTTGTGTTTTCATTCCAGTAATAGGTATCCGGGTAGACCCTTTCCCCGAACAAGGCAGTGCCGATGCGCACCATTGTGGCACCTTCCGCAATGGCGGCCTCATAATCTCCGCTCATGCCCATAGACAGTTCGTCCATCCGGGTATTCGGAAGATCCAGCTCCGAGAGCTGTGCACGTATCGCAGCCAGTCGGCGAAAGCATTGCCGTACCCGTGCTTCCTCTGCGCTGAACAGGCCTATGGTCATCAGGCCCTGTACCTGCAGGGTACCCAGTGCCGATACCTGGCGTGCCAGCAGGGCCGCCTGTTCGGGACTGATCCCGAATTTGCTTTCTTCGTAAGAGGTGTTGACCTGTAACAGTACAGGCATGCTGCGCCCCTGCTTCTGCAGTTCCCGGTCCAAAGCCTCAGCCAGGGGCAGTCGGTCTACCGACTGGATGCAATGGGCATAACGCAGCACATCTTTTACTTTGTTGGTCTGCAGGTGACCGATAAAATGAAAGGTCACATTGTCTGCCTGCAGCAAGGGTTGTTTGCGCTTCAGTTCCTGTACTTTGTTTTCCCCCACGTAGTTCATGCCCTTGCCGAAAGCCTGGCGGATCTGTTCCGGCTCTACCGTCTTGGTCGCCAGCAGCAAACGGACTTCGTCCGGCTGCCTGCCGTTTGCCCGGCAGGCGGTGTCTATCGCTGAGCGGATGTGTTGTAGGCGTTCGTTGATGGTCATGACTGCAGCAGGATATGGTCTACTTCTGTTTCCGCTATGCCCCTGAAGTCTGCAAAGCGGTACTGTGCATAATGCCCTTTCAGGTACAGGATTTTGTCCCGCCGGGAGGCGTCGCTGTTTAGACTGGCCGGTATCGTCTCCATTGCTAAAATGTAATAGCCTTTGTCTCCGATGGCCGACAGCATTTCCGCTGTAGGGCTTTCGATATGGCAAAAGCGGCATTGCTCCATAGAGAGTTCACTCTTGCCCTCGCCGATGGATTGCAGGTACTGTTTGCCGAATCCGTAAATGTGCCCTGCGTCCTTCAGGGTATCCGGTACGATGATGTCAAAATGCAATACGGACCCTGAACGGGTTTTGACGTAAGTGTCCCAGACCGCTACCTGCATAACTTTTATTTTTGAGGTGAAGAAAATAAACAAAGCGGTATACGTGCCGCTGCAATAGTGTCCGCAAATATAGTTAGGAATCCTAACTATACTGCTATTTTTTTCTGAACAGAAAGGGTATAAGACGGTATGAAGGAGCAGTCCTTAACTTTGTGGCTTTAAAACATGATGATGGATCATACGGTACAGGTTTTGAACAACGTACGCCTGGAAACGGGTTTTGAAACAGAAAACGGGATCGTTACCGGTACGCGTACCGGTCTTTTTTCTATAGAAATGGAAAATGGCCTGTTCCGGTCTGTAAAAGAGCAGGTGCCCGCTAAGGAAGGTATTGATGCAAAAGGCTTGCTGATGCTACCGGCATTCAGGGACATGCACACGCACCTGGATAAGTCCTTGTATGGCCTGCCCTGGAAAGCCGTATCCGCGGGCAACAGGACAGTAAAGGATATGATCGCAATGGAACAGCAGATGATCCCCGGCCTGCTCGAAACCTCTGTGCAGCGCAGCGCTCAACTGATTGAATTGTTGCAATCGCATGGTATCAGCTATGCACGTTCTCACTTCAATATCGAACCTACATCCGGGCTGCGCTCGCTGGAGAACCTGCTGCGGGTGCTGGAGCAGAAAAAGGATTCGTTTGCCGCAGAGCTGGTCGCTTTTCCTCAGCATGGTCTTTTCTATACGGATACGGTACCCTTGATGCGCGAGGCGGCAGCTCTTGACACTGTGCAATACATCGGCGGCCTGGACCCGTACAGTATAGACGGCAGTGTTGAAAAGCCCCTGGACTTTACGATACAACTGGCTTTGGATCACGGTAAGGGCATAGACATACACCTGCACGAAACCGGGGCCAGCGGGGTGCAGACAATCGACTATCTTATCGAAAAGGTGTTGGAAAACCCTGCCCTTCGGGGCAAGACCTGTATCAGCCATGCCTATGTGCTGGCGGTGCTGCCCGTACAGGAGGTAGAGCGGCTGGCAGAACGTCTGGCTGCGGCAGAGATCAGTATCGCAACAGCACTGCCTTATGGGGCGGCCACTATGCCCCTGCCTTTGCTCTGGCAACACGGGGTAAGCGTACTGAGCGGGAACGATAATATACAGGACCACTGGAGTACACTGGGATCGGGCAGCCTGCTGTACAAAGCTAACCTGGCCGCGGGCCTGTATGGGCGGGAGACAGAATGGGAACTGTCGCGCCTGCTGAAGATGGCCACCAACGGCATCCTGCCGCTGGATGACGAAGGCCGCATGCAATGGCCGAAAGCCGGAGCCCCTGCCCGCTTTGTATGGACAGAAGCGTCTTGCTCCGCTGAAGCGGTAGCGCGTATGTCGCCGGTACGGTCCCTGGTACACGATGGTCACCTTGTTTTCTGAGTCTTACGGCAGGATGCCCTTGCCGGAGATGATCATCTCTGATAACAGGCGAAGGCTACCCGCATCGGGCAGCCTTCGCCTGTAAAATCCGTATGGTTTTTCTATTCCTCTGTATTCTTCAGCTTCATCAGCAGCGCGAAAGCGTTGGCGGTCACCAGCTTCGTGTCCTTGCCGATGCCCGGGCCTTCGATCTGTTGCATGCCGTTGTGCAGCGCGCCTGTACTGACTGCGCGCATCAGGAACTGACCCGGTCCGGACGCGATGAAGACATAGTACCGGTTTTGCCAGCGTACTACAGCCTGCTCCGGTACCACCCAGGCGGGTGCAGCTTTTACAGAGACCTCAGCATTCATGAACATGCCGGGGATCAATGCGGGGTCGTATTGGTCAAAATGGCAATGTATGGTGGTCATCCTGTTTTCATCGAAAGCACGGCCGGCCAGAATGACCCGGGCAGGGAATTTGTGCCCGGGATCGATGTTGCTATAAGCCAGTACGGGACTGCCGACTGCTATACGGGCAATGTCTTTTTCGAACACCTGTAAGGCAAGGTGGATGTCTGAAGGGTCTACCAGCTCAAACAGTACATCGGTCGGCGCAGTGTATTGCCCGATGGCCACATTGACGCGGGATACGAAGCCGTCGATGGGGGATGTGATGCTGACGCTTTTCCTGACGGTTTCCGGTGTCAGACTGCCGGCATCGATACCGACCAGGCGGAGTTTTTGTCCTAAAGCGCTGATGAGAATGCGTTGCCGGTCTCTTTCAGCCCTGGCCTGCTGGAAGGTTTTATCGCTGCTGGCTTTGCTGGCATTCAGTTCCTGTTGCCGTTCAAATTCTGTTTCCGCGAGCGCAAAGTTTGTGGTAGCGGTCAGGTAATCCTGTTGCAGCTGTATGACCTGCATGTCTTCGAGAACAGCCAGTACCTGCCCCTTTTTGACTGCTTTGCCGGGAAGCATGGTCGTGGACCTGATGTAGCCGCCTATCGGGAAGCTCAGCCTTACCGTATTTTGTGGAGGTACGTCTATGGCGCCCTGCAGGGTGATGGTTCCCCCGATGTTCCCGAGTTGCGGTTGCCCGATGACGATGCCGGCGCCGGTGCTTTGTTGCGCTGAAATGCTGAGCAGCTGTTCGCTTTCCGGCGCCGGCCTGTTTTGTGCAGCTGCTGTGTTTTCTTTTTCTTTTTGTGTTCCTCCGCAGGCTGTTAGCAGCAGGGAAGCCAGGAGGCAGTATATTGTGTATTTCATTAGACTTACTTGTTCTTTAATCTGGTGAATTGAATGGCCGCACGGTTGAAGTTCCCGAGCGTATTGAGGTACTCGCTGCGCAGGCTGATCGCCTGGTTGATTAAGATCACCCATTGCAGGTAGTCTGTTTCGCCGGCTTTGAATTGCTCATCTGCGGCCGCGATAATGTCTGCAGCACTGCCGAGCCCGCTTTTTTCATAGTACTCCAGTACGCTCCCGTATCGGGTTACCTCCAGGCCTGCATTCCGGTACCGGGTTTCCAGTTGCCGTGCCGTTTCATCTGTTTCTTTGATGCGGCTCTGCCAGGCCAGTTTTGCAGCGCGTGCCCGTGCGGCCTGGGCCCGGAAAAATAAGGGGACGCTGATGCCCGCACTGATATAGCTGAAGCGGTCTGCAGTACCGAAAGTCCTATCCTGTCCCCGGATCGTTTGCACGCCGCTCAGGCTCTGGTTGCTGTACCCCGCAAAAAGATCGGGCAGCTTCCGGGCCTGCTCCAGTTTCCATTGCCGGAATGCAGCCTGGGTAAGGGATGCCGCCTGCCTGTAGTCGGGCAGCGCCGAAAGGTCGGCAGGAGCATCCGGTATGATATATTTCGCATGGGCAGTCCGGGGCAGGCAGGGTACCGTATCCTGCAGCAGGGCATTGAACTGGTTCAGTGTGATCTCCAGGTCTTTTTCCAACAGGATCAGCTGGTTGCTGATCTGTGCCCTTTGCATTTCGGCTGCCGTCTTCTCGAGTATATTGGCTGCGCCGGCTGCAAAACGTTTGGCCGATCTTGCTGCAAACATCCCGTACAGGCTATCGGCGTAGTGCAGCAGTTCTTTACGCCTTGCCAGGACGGCATAGTCGTAGAATAGGGTGCGGACTGCTGCTTTCAGTTCCAGTTCGTTCAGGTTGACCGTCTCCAGGGCGGTTTGGGCCTGGGCCTTCAGCAGTTGTGCCTGCCGGGTGTACACCGTCGGGAAGGCCAGCGACTGGCTCAGGCCGATCCGGTTGTCGTGGTAGGCGCTGTTGACCTGCCCGTAGTCTGCTGTCAGCTGGGCTTTGGCCGGGTCGAAGGCCGTGGCTTTCAATTGCCCGGCCGCCCGCGCCTGCAGGCGGACTGCAGCCAGGCTATTGTTGTTGTTGCCGGCGATGATGAGCGCTTCTTCGATGCCAACCGGGCGATACGCAAGGCTTTGTGCACCGGCGGTCTGCAGTGTGCCCAGCAGCAGGAGGGTAGCTGCTGCTTTGGCTCCTGCACCTTTTCTTTTGCTGCCGGAAAGCAGGTAGAGGGCCGGTAACACAAACAGGGTAAGGAAGGTGGCCGTAACGAGCCCCCCGATCACTACAGTGGCCAGAGGCCGCTGCACCTCTGCCCCGGCTCCGTTGCTGATGGCCATAGGCAGGAAACCCAGGGACGCCACTGCAGCCGTCATCAGCACAGGTCTCAGCCTGTTGCGCGTGCCGGCCATCACCAGCTCCGTTATGCCGGGGATACTGCCTTCTTTTTTAATCCGGTTGAACTCCGAGATCAGTACAATACCATTGAGTACTGCCACGCCAAACAGCGCAATGAAGCCGACGCCTGCCGATATGCTGAAAGGCATTCCCCGGATCCATAAAGCGCATACACCTCCGATGGCGGAGAGCGGTATGGCCGTAAAGATCAATGCCCCCTCTTTGAGCGAGGAAAATACAAAGTACAGTAATCCGAAAATGAGCAGCAGTGCCACGGGGACCGCTACCATCAGCCTTTTCCGGGCTTCCTGGAGGTTTTCGAAAGTGCCGCCGTAGGTGATGCTGTAGCCGGGGGCCAGTTTCAGTTGCGCTGCTGCCTTTTGCTGCAGTTCTTCTACGATGGATTGTACATCGCGGCCGCGGACGTTGAATCCAACGATAATGCGTCTCCGGGCATTTTCCCTTTGGATCTGGTTAGGCCCTTCGACCTCGCTGATGGTGGCTAGCTGGTATAGCGGGATCTGCAGGCCGGATGGTGCAGATACCAGCAGGTTCCGTACGTCTTCTATGCTCCGCCTTCCTTCGCCGCCTACCCGCACGACCAGGTCAAAGCTTTTTTCGCCTTCGTATATTTTTCCTGCAGTGGCACCGGCAAAGGCAGCATTCACCGTTTTGTTGATGTTTTCAATATCCATCCCGTACTGTGCTACAAGGTCCCTGTTGTAGTCGATGACGATCTGCGGCATGCCGGTGACGGATTCGATATACCAGTCCGCTGTGCCTTTTACCTTTTTGGCCACATCGCCCAGCTGTGCCGCATATGCTGCCAGCTTGTCCAGGTCTTCACCGAATATTTTGCAGACCACATCCTGCTTGGCCCCGGTCATCAGTTCATTGAAGCGCATCTGTACCGGGTACTGGAAACCGGTGGTGACACCGGGCATCACATCCTGTACGGTAGCAGACATTTTACCGGCCAGCTCTGTAAAGGTCTTTGCACTCGTCCACTGCGATTTGTCTTTGAGCACAATGATCATGTCGCCGCCTTCAATAGGCATAGGGTCTGTGGGTATCTCTGCACTGCCGATCCGGCTCACTACCTGCTCTACTTCGGGGTAGCGGGCCTTCAGGGCTTCGGATATCCTGCTGATGCTGCTGATGGTGGTAGAGAGGTTGGCGCC
The DNA here is from genome assembly GCA_016786525.1 of Chitinophagaceae bacterium. Lineage (GTDB taxonomy): Bacteria > Bacteroidota > Bacteroidia > Chitinophagales > Chitinophagaceae > Rurimicrobium. The sequence goes on along the minus strand of JAEUVW010000035.1, from coordinate 381 downwards.
GACCAGCAACCTTGTTTCTACCGCGAAGTCGCCTTCTTCCAGCTGGGGAATAAACTCACCTCCCATACGGGTAAACAGGAAGACCGTAACCGCGAAAAGGGCTACCGTGGCAGCTACCAGGAGTTTGCGTACCCGCAGGGCTTTTTGCAGCAGGTGCAGGTACAGGTTTTCGATACGAGCCATTACCCTGTCGGAAAGGGTCGGGCGCTGCGTTATTTTTTTGCTGATGGCCAGGGCGCTGATCATGGGTACATAGGTCAGGGAAAGAATGAATGCTCCCAGTATGGCGAAGGCTACGGTTTGCGCCATGGGTTTGAACATTTTTCCCTCGATACCGCTCAGCGACAGTATGGGCAGGTAAACAATCAGGATAATGATCTG
>JAEUVW010000003.1 GCA_016786525.1 Chitinophagaceae bacterium | reverse complement strand
CTTAGGGATACCCAGGCCTTATCCGGATCGTATACTTTAAATACGGTTTGCCCTTTGTCTACGTACATACCTTCTTTGAGCTTCAACTCCGCAGTGGTCAGCGAAGCAGCTTCATCCATCGGGGCAGCTTCGCGCTCCATGGCAGATGCCAGCCCGGATTCCTGAATGTGTCCGCTGTAGCGGCTGTAAACAGACACGGAAAAATCCGGCTTCCCTTTGTGCATGACCTTGTTCAGTTGATCGGCGGACATGCCCAGCAGCAGTAATTTCTGTTTCGCCGCACCGATCATAGCCTGGTTAGGTGCATCATTGCGCAGGAGCAGTAAGAGATTCTCCTGTGCCTGCAGCAGCTCCGGGCTATAGATATCCATAATTTTTTGTCCACCCTTAATCTGTTGAAAACGGTAGCGGACATACAGTTTTTCAATACGGCCCGATATGTTGGCTGAAATACTTTCGGCATAGCGGGTATCATACTCCACAATTCCCAGGGCATCTACCGTAATATCCTTTTGTTCCGGCCGCAGGGCGACCACCGGGATGCCGGAACGCACAAACCCGTTGGTCGGCTTCAGTAAAGCCTCCAGGTCGGGTACTCCGCCCATCTGCGCCCCGGTGTGTACGAGGTCCATGCCACATTTGGGGCATTTGCCCGGCTTGTCGCTGAATACAGAGTCTTCCGGCATCGGGCAGGTGTAGGTTTGCATTGCGGCTACCAGCTGCATACCGCATTTAGGGCACTTGCCCGGCTTATCGCTCCATACGGAATCTTCCGGCATCGGGCAGGTGTAGCGGATACCGGCGTCGTTGGAATGACCGTTTTGCCGCTGACTGCTTCGGCAAGCGAATAGGGTCAGCACAGCCAGGCATAAATAGAGGGTCTGCTTCATTATCTCTTTTGAATTAAGCGGTCAATAGTTGTTTGCTGCTTCAATGCTTTTGCTAAAATGTCGCAGTATTCCAGCTGGGTCATATTCAGTTTTTCCCAGGCATCATACAACATGAATAACTCTTCTGTATTTTGTTCATACGCGGACTGCATGGCCCGGAAATTATTCTTCAGTGCGGGGATGATGTCTACCCGGTACAACTCCAGTTGCCGTTGCAGCAGCTGATATTCCGTGCGCATCCCGTAGGCCATGCCGCTGTATTCGCTGGCCATCATTTCCTTTTGCGCCTGAAGGGCGTCCGCTTTCCACTTCAGGCTTTCTGCTGCTGCCCTATTCATTTTAGACGCCCAGCTCACAAAGGGCAACCTGGCCATAGCCATCACCGTATACCGCAACTGGCCGCTGAATTCATACATATTATCCAGGCGCACACCAAACTCCGGCCTGAGGTTTTGGCGCTCGATATTCCTTTTCAGCTGGGTCAGTGCGATCTGCTGATCAAGGGATTTCATATCGCTGCGCGTCCTGTAAAACAAGCCGCTGTCAAACACCATTGCCGAGTAATCGCTGAAGGCAAAAGCCGTATCAATTTCAAAAGGCGTCAGCGCACTCCTGCCCATCAGGGCATTCAGCCGGATGCGCTTTTCACGGATACCGCTTTCATCCATCAGCCGCATGTTTTTTGTATACCCCAGCGCTGCCTTTGCCTTGTAATAAGCGCTTATTTTACCTGCGCCATTCCTGTAGCGGATTTCTGCGTTTTTGATCATAAACTCCAGCATCTGCTCGTTCTCGTCCACCACGGCAAGCCTTTTGCGGAGCACGATCCACTCATAGTACAGCGCTTTGGCTTCCTGCACCAATTCGTTGATTCCTGCCGCCTTGTTTTCTTGTTCCACGGATGACATCACCTTCATATACGCTTCCCCTGCGTCCAGCTTTCCCTTCTGCGGAAACATCTGCTCTACGGATACCATAACGGATCCCATAGCTTCCATTCCTTCTTTTCCCTTCCAGCGGCTGACGTTGTAAGGCGTCATAAACTGGCCTATTCCAACAGTGGGCGGCATCCAGCTCCTGGCGCCTTTCGCGGCCTCATCCATAGAGCGGATCTCGTTGTCATACATCTTCACGATCGGGTGATGGGCTTCAATACTGTCGATCACGTTAGACAGCGTTAGTTGCTGGGCCTGTACGGCACCACAATGAAAGGCGATGAAAATTATAAAACTTGTTTTTTTCATTTGTAAACTTTTAATGAGCGGCATCCAGGACATCGATCTTTCCGAACTTCTTTAATTCATACTCCTTCTGCATCAGGAAAATAACAGGGGTCACCAGCAGGATATGGATGGCCGACGTAAATACACCGCCCACCATCGGCAACACAATGGGCTTCATCATATCGCTGCCCACTCCTGTACTCCAGAGTATGGGTACCAGGCCAAACAGCGTGACACAGACCGTCATTATTTTGGGGCGCAAACGCTTTGCTGCACCGTTGATGACATACTCCCTGAGGTCTTCGTTCGTCAGTGTTTCCCTGCTGTTGCCCTTTAAAGCTACCAGCTGCTGCATGGCATCATTCAGGTAGATGACCATTACAATACCCGTTTCCACAGCAAGGCCGAACAGCGCAATAAAGCCTACCGCTACTGCTACAGACAGGTTCACATCCCATATCGTAATCAGGAATACACCGCCGATAAGGGCGAAAGGGATGCTGATCAGGTTGAAAAAAGCTTCGCGCAGAGAGTGAAATGCGAAATACATAGAAAGGAAAATGACCACCAGTACAATAGGCATGATCATCTTCAGGGTCTGTTCCCCCCGGATCAGGTTTTCATACTGGCCGCTCCATTCCAGGTAATAGCCCGGAGGCATTTTGTCTATCATTTTCTCCAGTTTCGCTTTGGCCTCTTCCACGGTACTGCCCAGGTCCCTGTCCCGTACATTGAACAATACTGTCCCCCTGAGCATAGCATTTTCAGAGTTGATCATCGGCGGCCCGTCCGATAGCTGCACTGTGGCAACAGCGCTCAGCGGTATTGCCCCGAAGGCCATCGTCTGCACAGGGAGATTGTTCAGTGCCGTTATACTGTTCCTGAAATCCTGCCCGTAGCGGGCGTTCACCGAAAAGCGCTGCCGGCCTTCAACGGTGGTGGTCAGCTTCATACCACCCAGGGCACTTTCCACTATGGCATTCACATCATCTATGCTCATGCCGTAGCGTGCGATCTCATCCCGCTTAATGACGATGTCCACATATTTGCCGCCGGTAATAGGCTCCACATACATGTCTTTGACCCCCTCCGTGCCTTCCAGTGCAGCCCTTACCTTCTGTGCCAACACATAAATACTGTCCAGATCCTGGCCATACACCTTTACGCCCACATCCGTTCGGATACCGGTAGACAGCATGTTGATCCGGTTGATAATGGGCATCGTCCAGCCATTCACCACACCGGGTATCTGCATTTTTGCATTGAGCTCATTGATGATATCATTCTTGTCCAGGCCCGCTCTCCATTCGCGCTGCGGTTTGAGCAGGATAATCGTTTCGATCATACTGATCGGGGAATTATCGGTAGCAGTGCCGGCCCGGCCTGCTTTACC
>JAEUVW010000400.1 GCA_016786525.1 Chitinophagaceae bacterium | reverse complement strand
AAGATCATCATGGTCATAACCCGATCTATCATTGGGTAAATCCTCATGGCGACGAGATCCTGGAAGGTAAAAGCCCCTTCCTGAATAAAGGTATGGTGATCGGTTTCACCGTTGCTACCGTTATCCTGTGGGGTTTCTTCGGCAATAAGTTCAGGGCTATGTCTATCGCCCAGGAGTCTGCTGCAAAAAACAGCACCAAAGGGTATTTCAAATTCATGGTATGGGCTGCGTTGTTCCTCGTAGTATTCGCACTGACCATGATGAGCACCCTGCCTTGGATGTGGATCATGAGCATCGATGCACACTGGTACTCTACCCTGTTCAGCTGGTATGTATTCGCCAGTTCACTGGTAGGCGGTATGTCGGTGATCCTGCTGTGGGTGGTGTACCTGAAAAATAACGGTAACCTGCAGATCGTACACAAAGAGCACATCCACGACCTCGGTAAATTCATGTTCGCCATCTCCGTATTCTGGACTTACCTGTGGTTTGCCCAGTACATGCTGATCTGGTATGCGAATATCCCTGAAGAGACAACGTATTTCATTACCCGTCAGCACGGTCCGTACAGCATCCTGTTCTATGGTGGCTTCATCATCAACTTCTGTATGCCGCTGATCATCCTGATGTCCCGCCCGAGCAAAAGAAACTACTTTACCGTTACGGCTATGGCCCTGATCATTATCTTCGGTCACTGGCTGGATTTCTACCAGATGATGATGCCCGGTCCCCTGGGAGCGCACTGGACGATCGGATGGTATGAGCTGGGTCTGTTTGCAGGTTTTGCCGGACTGATGATATTTACCGTTTCAAGAACATTGTCCAAAGCTTCACTGGTTCCTCATAACAACCCATTGCTGAAAGAATCAGTGATCCACATCAGCTAAGCACAAGGCTTTTTGAAAATCGAATATAATACGTTTAAAAACATTAGTGATATAATAAGATGTCCATATTTATAACAGTAGCAATAATTTTCCTGGTGCTGATGATAGTGTACCAGATCGCCCAGGCAAGTGAGTACGCAGCAGCTTTGCGTGCTACGGAAAAAGAGCGTCAGAAGAAAACCAACTACATCATGGCTTCGCTGCTGGTGGCATTCTTCTTCTTTGGCCTGTACGCCATTTGGCAATGCCATTTCTCCCTGTTGGACAGGATGCTGCCGAAATCAGCTTCTCTGCAGGGTGAAGCCTACGATATGATGTTTAAAGTGACCCTGATCACTACCGGTATCGTATTCTTCATTACCCATGCCCTGCTGTTCTGGTTCGCGTTCAAGTACAAAGCTACCGACGACAGGAAGACTTCTTTCTTCTTCGCCCACAACAACAAACTGGAATTGATCTGGACTACGGTTCCGGCCATCGTGATGGCGGTACTCGTGGCGATCGGTCTGCGTAACTGGATGACCGTTACTTCTCCTGCCCCTGCTGATGCACACGTCATCGAGATCGTGGGTAAACAATTCAACTGGATTGTTCGCTATCCCGGTACAGACAAAGTATTGGGTAAAAGGAACTACCGTGATATCAATGATGCGACCAACGTACTCGGTATCGATCAGAAAGACCCTGCCAGCAAAGATGATATCGTTGCCCAGAATGGTGAAATGCACCTCGTAGTCGGCAAACCGGTAAAACTGATCATTGGTTCAAGGGACGTCATCCACGATGTGGGCCTGCCGCACTTCCGCCTGAAAATGGATGCTGTACCCGGTATCACCACTACGCTTTGGTTTACCCCAACGATCACCAGCGCTGAGATGAAAGAGATTACAAAAAATCCAAACTTTGTATACGAAATTTCCTGCGACCAGATGTGCGGTAAAGGCCACTATTCCATGAGGGGTACTATTATCGTGGAAACACAGGCGGAGTACGACAAATGGCTGGCCAGCCAGGCACCGTATTTTGCTCCCGCAGCCCCTGCAGCCGCTCCCGCTGCAGACTCTGCAGCAGCAGCCACTCCGGCGGTAGCGGTTAAATAAAAGACAATAGCATATTTTTTTGCTCCCCGGAGCAACTTACCAATAAGATTTTTTAAAGACAATGAGTAACGAAGCAATAGTACACGGAGTACATGACGCACATGCCACACACGCAGATGAGCATCATCATGCGCACGAGCATCACGAACAGCATTTCTTTTCCAAGTATGTCTTCAGCATGGATCACAAGATCATTGCCAAGCAATTCCTCATTACAGGGATCATCTGGGCAATTATCGGAGCGCTGATGTCGGTATTTTTCCGTCTGCAGCTGGGTTTCCCTGATAAGACTTTCCCTATTATGGAAAAATTCCTGGGCGAGTGGGCCAAAGGCGGCAAGCTTGATCCGGAATTTTACTATGCATTGGTGACGATGCACGGTACCATTCTCGTATTCTTCGTATTGACAGCCGGTCTGTCCGGTACCTTTGCGAACCTGCTGATTCCGCTGCAGATCGGTGCCCGCGATATGGCGTCTCCGTTTATGAACATGTTGTCTTACTGGTTCTTCTTCCTGGCAGGTGTGATCATGTTTATCTCCCTGTTCCTGCAAACAGGACCGGCATCCGGCGGATGGACGACTTATCCTCCTTTGAGTGCTTTGAAAGAGGCCTCCCTGGGTTCCGGTACCGGTATGGACCTATGGCTCGTCAGTATGGCGCTCTTCGTAGTGTCTTCGCTTTTGGGCGGTCTGAACTATGTATCGACTATCCTGAACATGCGTACAAAGGGTATGACGATGACCCGTATGCCGCTGACGATCTGGGCACTGTTCTTTACGGCTGTACTGGGTATCCTTTCTTTCCCTGTACTGTTGTCCGGTTTCGTACTGCTGATCTTCGACCGCAGCTTCGGCACTTCCTTCTACCTGTCTGAGATCTTTATCGGCGGTAAGGCTTTGCCTAACGTTGGTGGTTCTGCGATCCTGTACCAGCACTTGTTCTGGTTCCTGGGTCACCCTGAGGTATACATCATTATGCTGCCCGGTATGGGTATGGCTTCAGAGATCCTGTCTACGAACAGCCGTAAGCCGATCTTCGGGTACTTTGCGATGATCATCTCCCTGGTGGGTATCACCGTACTGGCCTTCCTGGTATGGGCGCACCATATGTTCGTAACCGGTATGAGTCCGTTCCTGGGTTCGATCTTTGTATTGCTGACCCTGCTGATCGCCGTACCGTCCGCGGTAAAAGTGTTCAACTGGCTGACAACGATCTGGCGCGGTAATATCCGTTTCACGCCTCCGATGATGTTTGCTCTGGGCTTTGTGTCCCTGTTCATCTCCGGTGGTCTGACGGGTATCTTCCTGGGTAACTCTGCACTGGATATCCACCTGCACGATACGTACTTCGTTATTGCCCACTTCCATATTGTAATGGGGGTATCGGCCTTCTTCGGTATGTTTGCCGGTATTTACCACTGGTATCCGAAAATGTTCGGCCGCTTTATGAATAAGCCCCTGGCCTATATCCACTTCTTTATCACCTTCATCGGCGCCTACCTGATCTTCTGGCCGATGCACTATGAAGGTATCGCCGGTATGCCGCGTCGTTACTACGACTACAGCGCCTGGGAGTCGTTCAAAAACTTTACTTCCCTGAATGCCTTTATCAGCGTAGTGGTCATCGTGGTGTTCTTTGCACAGCTGCTGTTCGTATTCAACTTCTTTGCCAGCATCTGGAAAGGCCGTAAAGTAACCACGCAAAACCCATGGGGTTCTACTACCCTGGAGTGGACTACACCGATCAACCCCGGCCACGGTAACTGGGAAGGCGATATTCCTGAGGTTCACCGCTGGAGCTACGATTACCGCGACGATGGTCATGGTAACGACTTTATCCCGCAAACAACGCCTTTGCGTCCGGGTGAAGAAGCACATTAATCTTTTGAATGGTAACGCATACTGAATGCCCCGGTTTTTCCCGGGGCATTTTTTTGTCAGGGCTTCAGTGCGGTAAGGTTTCAAAAACCTTAGGGGCTTATGAAAGCGAGTCTGCGCTTTTATGCATGAAAGGCCAAAGTTTTAAAAAGTGATATAAATGTTGTATATTTATCACAAACTATATCAAGTATGAAAGCCCTTTACACCCTGCTTTAATTCTTTCGTGCACATTCCCCGTTTTTAGTCAGACTGTTTTTGCCCCTCCGGGTTCAGTATGGTATTTTGACAAGCTTTCCGATGCAGAAACACCCGGACAGAGCTATACCCGTTATCAGATGGCAGATGATTCTATAATAGACGGTCACAGGTGCAGGAAGGTTACCGGGCAAAAAGTTGACATCAATAAATATGAAAACGGTTATGATACGGTACAGCAGCAAAGCCAGTTTATATATACCTCGGGAGACACGGTGTTTTATTATAACCGGGTTTTCTCCCGCTTCCTGGTCCTGTATAATTTTGATGTAAAAGTCGGGGATACGGTTACTTATCATGTGCCCTATATGTTTCCCGGTAGACCTGACACCACCTTTCAACTCGAAGTTAGCGATGTTCGAATGACAGATATTGGTGGAATTAAGCTCAAGACAATAACACACCGTGATCTTCCTATGAGCCTGTTCTCCATTCGTACCATGATGGAGCGTACCGGAGCTTTTCATGCACATGATATTATCGGTCACCAGTTGGTACTCGATATTCCCAGAGCTGGTGGCTTAAGATGTTATTCAGACCAGGTAATCGATACGGCCAGGGCAATACCGAAATTCGGTTGTGAAGAACTGAGACCGCTTGGCCTGAAAGAGCAGGTCGGAACAGGTATGCTCAAACTTTTTCCTAACCCTGCGCAAGGTAGTTTCACGGTTACCTATCCTGCGGTAAATCGTTTACAATTCGAAATAATGGATGTCAGCGGCAGAACCTATACGGTTCCCCAGCAGCATAGCCAACAGAATACAAGCTTCGATATCCATAGCCTGGCAGATGGCTTGTACTTCCTGAAAGTCTCCGGCTTATCGGAAACAGGCACGGGAATGCTTAAGTTCCTGAAGACTGGCTTGTAGTATCCAGTGCACTAAAATATCTCTGTGTGAAAGAGCTATAAGGTTTCAAAAACCTTATAGCTCTTGTTGTCTCACGGGTCATTTTAGCATGATACAAGTGTTGAATCTATACCTTGTTACCAAATATACCCTAAGTTTGTAGTCCTTAAGTTTACTGATGCGCGTGTTATCCCGTTTTGCTGCCTTGCTCCTGTTTCTTTTGTCGTTTTGTGTCGCTCCGGCACAGGAAAAATCACCGGCAAAAATACCGCGTGTGCTCTTCCTGCTTGACGGCTCTTCGAGTATGGCAGAAGAATGGGCACCGGGACGTACCCGCTTTCAGCAGGCAGGCCGTTTTATCCTGGCACTGGTCGATAGCCTGAGTAAGGCCAACGATGAAGTGGAATTCGGTTTGCGTGTATTCGGGCACCAGTATCCTGCCCAGCAAAAGAACTGCTACGACACCAAACTGGAAATCAAATTTTCCCGTTACAATACGGTGCAGATGGAAGCCCGTCTTGAGGCCCTTCATGGCTATGGTGTATCCCCGATCGCCTATTCACTGAGTGAAGCAGCAATGGAGGACTTTGCCAACGAGAATAAATACGCCTACAGTATCGTGCTGGTGACCGACGGCGGTGAAAGCTGCGATGGAGATATCTGTAAAGTGGTGAACGACCTGCTGCAGCGTAAGATCTTTTTCCGGCCTTACATCGTCAGCCTGGTCGATTATGCCCCACTCAGGGATTTGTACCGCTGCCTGGGTACATTCCTGACTGTTGCGAACGAGCGTGAAATGCCGGCAACAGCCAGCAAGATCACCGACGCACACCGGGAAGGTTTTGTGCGGGCTAAGACCGGTACCGTAATCCCTGTGATGCCGGAAGTGAAAAAGCAGGACCCTCTGCCCCCCGCCATCGTAAAAGAAGAACCTAAAAAGCCGGTAGAACCGGTGAAACGCGATACCGTGGCCACACCGGCCAGGATCAAAGAAGACCCGAAGAAAGTCATTGTTCCGCCGAAGAAAGACAGCATTATCCCCCCTGCTAAGATTATTGAAGAGCCTCCCAAACCCAAATTGCAGGAACGGGACCGTCGTGTGTATAATATGATCAAGCTCAAGACGCAGCTGAAGACCTTCAAAACGATCGTCATTGATCCGCCTACCCCGGACTTCATTCCTGTACCGCCGTTCAAAATGGTCGATGTCGGAGGCCCGCCTCCTGCGCCCGTAGAGCGTAAGAAAGAAAGTTCTATCCTGCCGCTGCGTAATCCCCAGCCCAAAGCCCTGCGGGCTACCGCTGCGGCATTGCCCAAACCCCGCAAGCTGGTGGTTCCGCCTTTTGTGATGGTGAAGCTGAATATGCCCCAGCCTGTAGCGGCAAACAAACCCGGCGATACGCTGGTGATCCCATTCACGAGAACGATAAGCAAACCTGTGGTGAAACCCGCAGAAAAGCCCGCAGAGAAAAAAGCAGATGCAAGCTATGTCGTCGAAAAGACTCCGAACCAGGAAACCATGGTAGAGATCTTTTTCACAGACGGCAATGGCAAGTTTTACTCTACCACACCGCAGATCCTGTTTACCGACCCGAAAACCAATGCTCCTGCACATAAGTTTTACAGAACTGTGGACCCTGATGGAAACCCCGACCCGGTAAAATCCCCGGCCGGCAGCTTCAACATCAGCGTGGTGGGCAGTGACCGCACGTTCCTGAAATCTGTTGAGATTTCCCCGAATATGAAGAACAAAGTGGTGATCACCGTCAGCGGGGGCTCACTGCAGTTTGTCTGGAAAGACGGGGACAAGCGTCCTGTAGATCAGTACTATGCCGTCGTCAAAAGAAACTTTGTACCCCAGCCTATGGTACGGCAGCAATGCGATACGGTGCTGCCTTATCCTCCCGGCAACTACCATATCGAGATCAGTACTTTACCCGTCAGTGTACGTTCCACCGACCTGACCTTCGGCTCTACGACGACCATACAAGTGGATAAACCGGGTAAAATGCAGATCACCAATACCAACAACCTGGGCAAAGTCACCTTCTACTATTCGCATGGAGACCGTTTTGTACAGTTTCACCAGATGAACGTAAGCGGTAGCCCTTCGTCCCAGACCCTGGAATTGCTGCCTGGCCCGTATGAAGCCCATTTTTCCCTGGCGCCGGGCCTCCCGGAAAAGATCAAACGCTTTTCTATACGCGCAAACGAATCCACTATTTTGGAATTAGAATAATACAGCTTTATGTCTTCGATTACCATACAACAGATTGACCGGGAAAGCCCGCTTTATAAGGGTGTTTTTGAGCTGCGGGAAAAGATATTGCGTCTACCCCTGGGCCTTTCACTGTATCGCGAAGACCTGGGCGAAGAAGCGAATGATCTCATTTTCGCAGCGGTAGGAGATGGTGTGGTAACAGGCTGCGTCATGCTGAGGCCAATGCCCGGCGCAAAACTGAAACTCCGGCAAATGGCTGTGGATGACACGCTACAGCAGAAAGGCGTAGGCCGGCAACTGGTGGCTGCGGCAGAGGCTTATGGCCGGCAGCACGGTTTTAAACAAATGGTATTGCATGCACGTACACATGCGGTCGGTTTTTATGAAAAACTGGCTTACCAGGCGGAAGGGCCCGAGTTTGAAGAAGTGGGCATTCCACACAGGGTAATGCAAAAATTATTATAAGCCCTGCAAGCAGCGCTTCAGGCGCTTTGTCAATACCATTAACTTTGCTCTATGTCTTTTTTTACACCTGCCCATAAACCCTTCCTGATTGCCGGTCCCTGCAGCGCTGAATCCAGGGAACAGCTATGGCAGACGGCCAGGGGAATGGCCGGTTTACCCCTGCAATTGTTCAGGGCCGGGGTATGGAAACCCCGTACCCGCCCCGGATCTTTCGAAGGCAAAGGTGCAATTGCTCTGGACTGGCTGCAGGAGATCCGCCAGGAATTTGGCTTTGCCCTGGCCATAGAGGTAGCGGAAGCCGAACATGTGGAGCTGGCGCTCCAATACGGCATTGATGCTTTGTGGATCGGCGCCCGCACAACGGTAAACCCTTTCCAGGTGCAGCACCTGGCCGATGCCTTGCGGGGAAACGATATCCCTGTAATGGTGAAGAACCCGGTAAACCCGGATGTGGACCTATGGCAGGGCGCTATTGAACGCATTAAAACTGCAGGCATTAAAGATGTAGCGGCGATACACCGGGGCTTTTCTGCCTATAAAACGGTGAACAGCTACCGCAACCAACCCAACTGGATCATTCCCGTAGAGTTAAGGCGCCGTATTCCCGGCCTGCCTATTTTCTGTGACCCCAGCCATATTACCGGGAAGGCGGACCTCGTACCCCGCGTAGCACAAAAGGCAATGGACATCGGCTTTGACGGGCTGATGATCGAAACGCACAGCCACCCGGAGGCGGCACTGACCGACGCCGCCCAGCAACTGAGCCCGGCCGGGCTTAAAGACCTGTTGCAGCAACTGGTCATCCGCAAAGAAATTCCTTCCGGCAGCGATGGCATGCTCGAATTGGAATACCTGAGGCAGGTGGCAGATAATATTGATGCGGAGATCATTGACCTGCTGTCACGCCGGATGGAGATCAGCAGCCAGATGGGGGAGATCAAGCGCAAAAACAATATGACGGCCTACCAGCCGGAACGCTGGCGCGAAATCATGGAAACCAGGCGCAGCCAGGGCAGCAGGCTTATGCTGGATGAGCAATACATCTCTGCCCTCTGGCAAATCATTCATGACGAAAGCATCCGCAGACAGCTCGAACAGCCTGTGCAGAATTCAGCAAAAAACCAGTAAATTCGCCATCTGTTAAAATAACCCGTTTTGCTTCTACAACACACGAATACACAGGTCCGCTTTGATCAGCAGAACGAAAACGCTGAGGCTTATGTATTGCCTTTTATCGAAAAGACGCATGCCATCAACTCCGCTACCCGGGTACTGGAAGTCGGCTGTGGCGAGGGCGGGGTGCTGCTGCCCTTCCTGAAAAGAGATTGTTACTGCCTGGGCGTGGACCTGGCAGAAGACCGTGTCAGAATTGCCAACGACATCTTAAAGGAGTACGTGGACAAAGGCCAGGCTTCTTTTATCTTCAAAAATATTTACGACCAGGACTTCGTCGATCAATATGCCAATGATTTTGACATTATCATCCTCAAAGATGTGATCGAACACGTACCGGAGCAGCAGAAATTTATCCCGCATCTCAGCCGCTTTTTACGCCCCGGAGGCCAGATCTTTTTTGGTTTCCCGCCCTGGTATATGCCTTTCGGCGGTCACCAGCAGGTATGCAGCGGTAAACTGGCCAGCAAATTGCCGTACTACCATATCCTGCCCCGCGGCCTGTACATCCGCCTGCTCCGTATGATGGGCGAGGATGAAGTAAAGATCCGTGACCTTGCAGAGATATGGGATACCAGTATTACCATAGGCCAGTTTGAGCGCTATGTCAAAGAAGCAGGGCTTAAAATAGTGAACAAGCAGCATTATCTGATCAACCCGATCTATAAGTATAAATTCGGACTGAAACCCAGGAAGCAGGCTGCATTTGTGGGCTATATACCCTATTTGCGCAACTTTGTGACCACCTGCGTCTACTATACCGTAGGTCTGTAACCTGGATCTTAAAACCCCGGGAAGGATATGCCATACCGTTTTACCGACTTCTACCACCTGCCCTTTGTAGAGATCGTCGTACGCGCGCTCGCCGTGTACCTGTTCATTATCCTTGCGCTGCGGGTATTTGGTAAAAAAGAGCTGGCGCAGTTGTCCGTAGTAGACCTGGTTTTTATCCTGCTCATCAGCAATGCCGTACAAAACGCAATGGTAGGGCCGGATACCAGTCTCACAGGAGGCCTGGTTGCCGCCGCTGCGCTGTTTGCCGCCAATTATACGTTTAAAAAACTGCTGTATAAAAACGAGCGCCTGAATAAATTGCTGCAGGGCGATCCGATCCTGCTCATCTACGAGGGTGCCGTTCAGGAAAAGAACTGCCGGCAGGCCGAGATTTCCCTGGCTGAATTGCATGCTGCGATCCGCGAACACGGTGTCAACGATATTTCGGAGGTAAACCTGGCTATGCTTGAAGTGGATGGCAACATCAGCGTGATCAGTACCAATTACCAGAAGCGCAGCAGCATACCCCGGAAACATAAGTTAAAAGCCCGGATCGTAAGAAGCTAAACGATACAGTATCATGTCCTTACAAAAAGAAAAAGCCCGCTTTGCCTTCGAAATCCTGAAGCGCTTTGCCCCTTACATGGACCACCGCAATGAACAGCAGGAGCAAACAGAAGCCTTACTGGAACAGTTCGAGATCCTGGCAGAATCGCTGCAGGGAATAGAAGAGACCCAAAGGCTGGCATTCCGCTCCTTTATGGAGCGTTTCAGCGCTTATATCGACGGGCAGGAACAATGGCATGCCGAACTAAAAACGGCCTATGCCTACTTGTCGGAGCAAACCGTATCGCTGATTACCCATCCCGGGGACCAGGAAGCCTGAGGCAGGTATAGCCGTAGCTTAATCTAGTATCAGTATAAATTTACCGGCACGGCATAGTAATGCCGCCGCCTTTTAGTAATTTTGCCCCCTCATAAAGCAAACAATCTAAAATAATTCCCGCATGGAAAACCAGGAACAACAACAACTGAACATAGAACTGACAGAAGAAATGGCGGATGGCCAGTATGCCAACCTCGCAATCATTACCCATTCCTTTGCCGAATTCATCATCGACTTCGTCAATGTAATGCCCAATACGCCCAAGTCTAAAGTAAAAAGCCGTGTCGTGATGACCCCTCAGCACGCCAAACGCCTGATGCTGGCGCTGATCGACAATGTGAAACAATTCGAAGCAGCAAACGGTACCATCAAAGAACAGGCGCAACAAGCCGTGCCTTTTACCCTGGGCGGACAAACAGGACAAGCTTAATTATTTTTCAATCTACAGATGCACAATAAAATCCTTATTCTCGATTTCGGTTCGCAATACACGCAGCTGATTGCGCGCAATATCCGCGAACTGAATGTCTATTGCGAAATACAACCCTGCACCAAACCGGTCAATTATGAAGCGGGCCTGAAAGGGATCATCCTGGCCGGCTCCCCGTATTCTGTCAATGACCCGGAAGCGCCCAAGCCCGACATACAGGCCATGGCACAGCAAGTGCCGGTACTGGCGGTCTGCTACGGAGCCCAGTTGCTGGCCCAGCAATCCGGAGGCGAGGTGGGTAAATCCGCACATCGCGAATATGGAAGAGCGCACCTGAAGTCGATTGTACACAACGAACTGTTCGAGGGTATTTCCGAAGGTACACAGGTATGGATGAGCCATAGTGATTCTGTAAAGCGCCTGGCCGATGGCTTTGAGATCATCGCCACGACGGACAGCATTCCTGTAGCGGCATTTAAGGCCCCGGCCTCCTATGCCCCGAATCCTGTGTACGCCATCCAGTTTCACCCCGAAGTGACCCACAGCCTGGAAGGCCGTAAAATGCTCCGCAACTTTATCGTTGGTATCTGCGGCTGCCAGCAGGACTGGACGCCGGCTGCTTTCGTGGAAGAAACAGTCGCAAAACTAAAAGAGCAGATCGGCGATCAGAAAGTGGTGATGGCCCTGAGCGGAGGGGTAGACTCTACCGTAGCCGCCATGCTCATCAACAAGGCAATCGGTAAAAACCTGTATTGCATCTTCGTAGACAATGGCCTGCTGCGCAAAGACGAATTTCAGCAAGTGCTCAAAGGCTATGAAACCCTGGGCCTGAATACAAAAGGCGTGGATGCCAGCCAGCGCTTTTACAAAGAGATGGAAGGCGTTAGTGATCCTGAGGCCAAACGCAAGATCATCGGTCGCCTGTTTATTGACGTGTTTGTAGAGGAAGGCGCCTTGCTGGAAGGAGTAAGCTTCCTGGGTCAGGGCACTATTTATCCCGATGTGATCGAATCGATGTCCGTGCATGGGCCTTCACAGACCATCAAGTCGCACCACAATGTCGGCGGCCTGCCCGAAAAGATGCACCTGAAACTGGTAGAGCCCCTGCGCCTGCTGTTTAAGGACGAAGTGCGCCGCATTGGTACAGAGATGGGTATCGAGCATATTTTTATCGGCCGGCACCCCTTCCCCGGCCCGGGCCTGGGCATCAGGGTACTGGGTGCGGTCAGCGAGGAGAAAGTGAAGATGCTGCAGGAAGCAGACGCCATTTACATCAACCTGCTGCGCGAAAAAGGCCTGTACGACAAAGTATGGCAGGCCGGGGCTATGTTGCTGCCTGTGCAGAGTGTGGGCGTGATGGGCGATGAGCGTACCTACGAATACACGGTAGCCCTGCGTGCTGTGACCTCGGTAGACGGCATGACGGCGGACTGGGCCCAGTTGCCCTACGATTTCCTGGCCCAGGTATCCAACGATATCATCAACCGGGTAAGGGGTATCAACCGCGTCGTGTACGACATCAGCTCCAAGCCGCCGGCAACGATAGAATGGGAATAAGCCTGGCATAGCTTTGATATTTTGAAACCAACCCTAACCGGAACAAAACAGGAATGCTTTTGAATAAAAGAATACACATTCATTGCTTATTGCTCATCTTGTGCCTGGGCCTGTCTTACCAGGCCGGAGCGCAGTTCTGGAAAAAAGAAAAGAAAAACAAGAAGCCCGGCAGCGGTACTCATTATACGCCCAAACCCAAGCCCGAAGCGAAAAAGGCCGAAAAGCCCAGGCGTAAGCGGGAGCTCAACTATCCCAACAGCATCAAACGTGACCGCTACCAGATCGATATCCTGATCCCGCTGTACCTGGATGAGCTGGTAAAAGACAATAAGGTAACGGTAAAAGGGAAACTGCCGGAAAAAGTACAGGGTGGTCTTAATTTTTACGAAGGCATCAAGCTGGCGGTAGATACCCTGGCTACCATGGGTTACAAGACCGATATTTTTATACATGATATCAGCTCCGCAGGGTCAAAAGCAGAGCAGCTGATAGAAAAAGACAGCCTGAAGCATACCGATCTCATCATCGGCTTCGTACCGGCTCAGAATGTTGCGGCCCTGGCTAAATACGCCCAGTCCAAGAAGGTGAACTTTATTTCTGCTTTTTCGCCCTCAGATGCCGGCATCAGGGAAAACCCTTACTTCATATTGATGAACCCTACTTTGCAAAACAATTGCGAAGCGATCGTAAAATCTGTCGTGAAGAAAAGAAGCAGAGAAAGTATACTGATCTGCAAAAAAACCAACAGCACCAACGACAGCGCGGCCTATACGTATATTACAGACGGCAGGGAGATCAAAAACCTTACCGAGATAGACTGTAACAAACTACCCGATTCCGCCCAGCTGGCAGCCGCCCTGGAAAGCAATACCACAAACATTGTGATCGTGCCGGTACTGGATCCCGTGTATGCGGAAAAGTTTGTGAACCAGCTGCATTCCTGGTTCCCGGAGTACCGTTTTGATATCTATGGCATGCCCACCTGGAAAAACCTGGTGAGCAATAAAAAAATGATCGAGTGGGGAGAGCATATTTCGATCAACATTACACAACCTTATTATTTCGATCCTACCGTATCCTCGGGTGTCGCCATAGCCAACAAGTACAAATCTGTTTTTGGCGGCAAACCCACAGAACTGAGTTACCGGGGTTTTGAGCTGGTGTACTGGATGACCGACCTGCTGAACAAGTATGGCGCCATCTTCAATGAAAAAACCAATGATGACGGTATGGCCATCTTTACAAAGTATGAGCTGAAGCCCAGGTGGGACAACGACAACAACTTTTACTACATTGAAAACAAGCACCTGTACCTGTACCATTACCAGGCAGGCACAGTACTTGTGGAGCAATAGCAACAATTTTTATACACTCACAAAATAATCAAGCACAATGAACAAGTTTAAACTAATGACCATTGCCGGTGCTGCCCTGATGGCTTTCAGCACATTGACCACACAAGCCCAGGCTTTGAAAGTACCGGCTCCAAGCCCGGCGCAAACCGTAAAACAAGCCTTTGGCCTTGGTGAGATCACGATCGACTATTCCCGCCCTGCAGTAAAAGGACGCGTAGTGTTCGGCGACCTGGTGCCTTATGGTAAAGTATGGCGTACCGGTGCAAACGCCGCCACCAAACTGACCTTTAGCGATGACGTTACTTTCGGCGACGTACCGGTAAAAGCCGGCACCTATGCCCTGTACACCATTCCCGGCAAAAGCAGCTGGACAGTGATGCTGTACAGCGACCTGGCGCTGGGCGGCAATGTTGCCGATTACAATAAAGAAAAAGAGGTTGCCCGCATCAACGTGACGCCGAAAATGACCGAAGGAAAAACAGAATCTTTCACCATCAACCTGGCTAAAGTAAAAGCAACTTCTGCTGTGCTGGAACTGATGTGGGACTATACCCGCGTTCCGGTAAAGATCGGTACCGATATTGACGGTAAAGTAATGAAGAGCATCGATGCTGCACTGGCAAACGATTCACGCCCTTATTTCCAGGCGGCTTCTTACTACTACGAAAACGGTAAAGACCTGTCCAAAGCAAAAATGTGGGTAGAAAAAGCTGCAGAACAAAACCCTAAAGCGTTTTGGGTACGCATGCTGAAAGCACGTATCGAACTGAAAATGGGTGACAAAAAAGCGGCTGTAGCTACAGCAAAAGAAGTGATCTCCCTGGCTACCGAAGCTAAGAACGATGACTATGTGAAAATGGCGAAAGAACTGATCGCATCAGCGAAAGCCTAAGGTCCGTATAGAGAATGACCTGGAAAAGAGGCCGTCCCTACCCGGGGACGGCCTCTTTTTATGAATCATTTACCGGAGCAGGGAAACATTACCTTTATACATTTCGTCTGTAGCACCGGGGTAATCGAAACAGACCTTTAAGAGATAAAAATAAACCCCAAGACCTTCTTCCCGGCCATTGAAATCCCCGTTCCAGAAGTGTGTAGGTTCGGTCGTATGAAATACCTGCTCCCCATAGCGGTTGAATATTTTCAGGTCGAAGCGCTGCGTCGGGCATTGCAGCAAAGGCCGGAAAACGTCGTTCCTGCCGTCGCTGTTGGGCGTAAAGGCATTGGGAATGACAATACAATGCCGGCAATCCGAAAAGGTAACCTGAACCGTATCCGATACACTGCACGCACCTTTATCAACCTGCAACCAGTACATCCCGCTTTGCCTGAGCTCAATGGAGGCTTGTGTACTGCCGTCCTGCCACCGGTAACGATCATAGTCATGAGCGGCCTGCAGCTTAACGGTTGATCCTGCGCAGGCCCATTGATCCTTACCCAGGTTTAAGGCCAGCTCCGTCTGGTGAATCTGTACCGTATGCCTGAGCGTACAGGGCTGTTTCACTATGGTAACGGTGTAGTCGCCGGTATCTTTTGCGGTGAACACCGGTCCGCTACTGCCATCCTGCCACCGGTATTCGTAATGAGCATCATCTTCGATCGAAGCATTTAAAACCACAACGCCACCCGGGCAGAGCGCTTCTCCGGAAGGCAGCGCAGTTTGGAAATTGATAAAATGGGCTTTGATGGTATCCGTACGCAGGTCACAAGCCTCATTCAGGACAGTGCGTACCCATTTCAGGCTATCGCCAGGCGTAAAGACCTTCGTCGTGTCGGTGGTATGATCGTTCCACAAATAATACCGGTAAGCGGCCGGGGCACTGATCCTGGCTTCCGTGACAAAGCAGAATGTGCTGTCTGTTGTGTATTGCGTCATCTTACCCCACTTTTCCGCTACCACTATCGTATCGATATGAACAGTACAGTTTTTTCTCATCCTGACCCATGTACGTCCCGGGGCAGAAAGCGTGATCCTGCTACCTGTAGTACCATCTGCCCAGGTATAACCGTTGTAACCCGGCGGGGCATTGATGGTAATCTCTGTACCCGGGCAGGCAGCCGTATCGCGGCGTGAGTAGCTTGTGGCCAGTGTACCCGGTAAGACCACCCGGGCGCCAAAGCCACTGATATACCGTGATGTTGCAGGTGCATAATCAGTAAAATCACAAGCTGCACCAGCCGCTTCGGGCTCATTGACCCGCCAGAGGGAACCTGCTGACAGAAAGGTATAGAGCTTCTGGTCAGGCCCTGTACGCATTAATCCCGTGGCGCTGCCATACACAATGTATTTAGAAGCCCCTACTGCGGGAACGGACGGTAAAAGCGTCAGGTCGTACTGGGCAAGCGCTGTGCCGATATAGCATGCGTATAGTTTTGTTCCTGCCGGTGAAAATTGTAAGGCATATCCGGTATAAGCATCTTCTACCGTACGCTGGTTGCTGAACCTGCCGGTGTTTTTGTCAAAATCGTACAGCTCTATTTTCCTTTGGACTGTGTTGGCAAAAGCGAGTAGCTTTCCGTTTGGGGACAGTGCCAGATAAGAGCGTACAAAGCCGGGCAGAGCGCTCCCCGAAGCAAAGGAAGAAACAACCGGGCTATGATCCAGGCCCGCAGGACTGATCTTATAGGCATTGAACTGCAGGACATCTGAATTATTCGTGATCAGCCAGACGCTGCAGTCATTACCTTGCGCAACGACCATTGTTTCGCCGGGAAATGAATCGATAACAACATTTTTATATAGAGGGTCTACATCTCCCAGACCAGCCCTTAAAGACAGGTCTACCACACTATACCGTAAATAGGAAACCCCGGTACTACCCGGGCCGGTGTAGTCCTCCATTGTTCCGGCTGTGAAGAGATAATACCGGTTTGACCCGTCAGGGAAAGGGACAATACAACTGCCCATCATACCCGAAGTGTTTTTATTACCCAGGATATCCATACCATTGGGCATTACCGTATGGGTCTTGTCGGATACAGAATACCTCTGCCTCCGCATGCCGCCCTCGGTAATATCCCTGCCACCGTAGTAAAATAAAAGCCTGCCATCAGCATCGCATACCGTAGCGGGGCATTCACTGGATAAAGAGGGGGTCCGCATCGCTGCCGGTCCGCCCCCGTTGAAATCAAGGCCAAGACTGTCGCCGAATACCCATATATTATTTTCACCTTGCGCAAAGCTGCTTCCCGGGGCCAGCAAACAAAGCAGTGAGAGCAGGATAAAACAATAGGCTTTTTTCATAATCACCCGGTTTCAAAAAAACAGATAGGTCATCGAATCCCGTTTGATGCAGCAGGATTTTATATTATGGTCTAGAAAAATACAAAAAAAGCAACAATTGCAAATAGATAGGAGCACAGGAAGCAAATAGGAATGCCCCTTTCTACGGACAGGATTCAAGGATCCGCAGAACAGGTAAATCCTGTAAGGTTTCAAAAACCTTATCGGTTAACACAAGCGCTATGCAAGGCTCATTCCCTCCGGGCGAGGGGCGGGGAAAACAACCTCGTCAGCAAAGGCAGCACGGGGTGGGTTGTGGAAGTATAACCAAAAATAAACCCTATCGGTTTAAAGGCTTTAATTCATCGCCTCGATCAGTTCCAGTTTTCCCATCAGCTCTTTCAGCAATTCCGTATCACTGGCATTGGAGTCGATACCGACCGAGCGGGCATTGTATTCGGCAATCGTGAGCAGGCATGCCTCCACCTTATGCAGGGGCCAGCGCCGGGTCTTACTCATGACATTCTTTACAAAGTAGGGGCTGACACCAATGGCCCCGGCCCATTCCTTTTCCGGCAGCCGGGCGGCATGGTTGGCCTTATACAACTGGCTGAAGTGGGTATGCAGGGAAGCGGTAATCAATACCATTGGCGCCGCTTTCGCATTGGTCATAAAATAGGATAGCATGCGGTACAGCTTTTCCTTGTTCCCTGAAGAGAAAGCTTCGGGGAAGTCGAATACATTGTATTCCCTGCTGATACCGATGTGTTTCTGAATCAGTGCCGCACTCAGTACCTTTTCTTCCGGCACATTGATGCGTATCTTCTCTATCTCGTTGGCGATCTTCTGCAGGTTGTTGCCCAGGTACATTGTCAGCATATCGGCCTCGCGGTCATGCACCTCGAAACCCAGCTCTGTGCCGAAGCGTTTGATCCAGGCGGGCATTGCTTCTTCCTTTACCTTTTCCGAGTTGAAGTAGACGGTATGTTCCTTGATGTATTTAGCCAGCTTCGTTTTGCCGTCCAGTTTTTTGTTGCGGTATTCTACGACGAATATGGTCGTAGGCGAGGGCTTTTCAAAATACCCGGCCAGTTCCCCGAATTCCGGCATAGCGGCGGCATCTTTCAGCAGCACCAGTTGCCGCTCGGCAAACATCGGGAAACGGCGGCAGGCGTTCACCACCTCCGGCCAGCGCGTGTCGCGCCCATACAGCACAGTCAGGTTAAACTCTCTTTCTGATGGCGATAGTACCTGGTGTTCAAACAGCTCCATCAACTTATCCAGGTAGTAGGGCTCTTCGCCGTCCAGTACATAGACCGGGGCCAGGCTCTTGTTCTTTACCGAATCGACTATTTGTTTAAAATCCGCCATGGTGCTCAGGTGTAAACAGGATTGATCCGGATGTTATCATGCGTGCAAAGGCGCAGGAAGACCTTTGTTGTCGTCAATACATCCCGGGCGCAGTAGGTAGCGATCCGGGCATAGTCCTGTTCCTGCCAGAATACCCGGCCCACCATACTGCCGTCAATATCATCCTTCGGCGAAGGTATGCCCAATACCGCGGCCAGCAACGCCAGCGAAGTAAAATTTTTATAGTCGCCGAATTTCCACAGTTCCAGCGTATCGATGTGCAGGATTTCCCAGGGCTTTTTATTGTGCAATTGTAAGGGCGGCGGTAGCGGTATGCCATTGATGATCATCCTCCGGCAGAGGAAGGGCAGATCGAACTCTTTGATGTTGTGCCCGCAAAACCGCATCTCTTTATGGATGCTGCCAAAGCGCGCAAGCAGGTCAATAAACTGATTTAACAATACTTTTTCCTCACTTTCACATAACGTTTTTAGCCTCAGATCCCAGCCATTTTCGCCTTGTACCAGGTAGCCGATACCGATACAAACCACCTTGGAAAATTCGGAAAATATCCCGCCGCGATCTTCGAAAAGCCTTGATGGGTCTGCATCTTCGATATTGTCTACCCGAAGGGTCCGGGCTTTCTTCACCCACAGTTCCTGCATCGGCTCCGGCAGGTCTTCCAGTTTCGGTTGTATACTAACTGTTTCGATGTCGATGAAGAGGATGCTCCTGAGTTGTTCGTTTGTCATAGAATGAATTTTACATTTGCAGCACACGTACCAAAAACAAATAATTATGAACCAGGAAGTCAATCAAACTACAAACACGAATCCCAATCCGCAACCCGCAGCACCGGCCCGCAATAAAAGTACAAACAAACTGCTGATCGTTCTGCTGGTGCTTTCCCTTGCAGGCAATGCATACCTGCTGTTTAATAATAATAAAGTGGCTGAGCAGAATACCTTTCTGATCACCGAAAATTCTGACCTCAATGCAGCCAAGGACACCCTGCAGGGCCAGTACGATGCTGCGCTTGCACGCCTCGACGACCTGACCGGCAAAAATGCCGAGCTCGACCAAATGGTAAAAGATAAAGACGGGGAGCTGGGTAAACTCAAAAGCGAGATCAAATCCCTGCTGACGAAAAAAGACGCTACTGTAGCCGACCTCAAAAAAGCACAGTCGCTGATTGCTACCCTGCGCGGCAAAGTAAAAACCTACGAAGAAAGGATCGCTGAACTGGAAACAGCCAATACCGAGCTGACCGGCAACAACGAAAGACTGACCAGGACCAACGATTCGGTAACCACTGAGGCCAGCAACCTGAAGCGCCTGGGATCTGTATTGCACATTTCCAACATCCGCATGGAGCCAATCAACCTGAAAAGGAATGGTGAAAAAGAAGTAGAAACCTCCAGGGCGCGGAAAACAGACATCCTGCGCGTTGTGTTCGACATCGATGAAAACCGTGTAGCCGAAAGCGGCATGCAGGAAATCTTTGTCGTGATCCAGGGCATCGAAGGCAAACTGCTGAGCAATGCAGCCTATGGCTCAGGCGTCACCACAGATGCAGACGGCAACGCCCTGAACTATACTATTGTGAAAAGGGTGAACATCGAGAAAGGTCAGAAAATGACCAATGTAAGTGTAGACTGGAAACAGGACAGCAATTACAAAAAAGGCGATTACAACATCAGTTTCTACAATGGCGGTTACAAAATCGGAACCGGCAGCGTGCAGCTTAAATAATACTGATATTTAATGTATTGACAGGCCGGGGAAATTTCCCGGCCTGTTTGTTTGATCAATAGTGCAAATAATAATTTGTATCTTCGATAAATAATTTTATCTTGCTGCTCCAATGCCTGTTTTATGAAAACTATAACAGGCCGGACGACGCTTAAAGGAGTGATGCTGAAAATCCTGTAAAGAGTAAGCAACAATTGTTCAATCAAAATCCTGATTGTTATGAAAAAAACCTTTACCTATCTGAAAACGAGTGCCCTGCTGCTTTTGCTGGTGCTGTCCACTATTACAGCACAGGCGCAGGCAACATTGGGTTGTATGACCCGCATGGCTTTACCCACCCGGACTTTTGAGTACCTTAGTGCAGGTACCCGTGTGATGGATATTGAGTCCAGCTGCGGTACCAAAACGGGTATCCCGATCGGCTTTACGTTCCGTTTCGGCGGCTGCGGTTCTGCAACTGCTGCGAACTATACCACCCTGCAGGTGTCCTCCAGCGGCTGGATCAAATTCGGTACCGGTGTGACCGGTTGCCGTGCCAACCCGGTGACGAAAGATATCTTTCCCGGTATGTGGGTGTTTTACGGCAGTACCGTATCCGGCGCCGCAGGCACCGCTACCTACAATACCGAAACCCTGTCTAGTGGTACCAGGGTCTTTACCATGGAGTGGAAGAACTGGCGCCTGAATACGGACGCTTCTGCGAGCGCGTATTACGGTATGACCTTCCAGCTGAAACTCTACGAAGGCAGCAACCTGATAGAATACTGCTATAAAAGAGAAGCATCTACAGGTCCGACGCCAATAGTGTTCTCTGTTCCTTACCAGATCGGCATGGGCATTACCAAGCCCCCTACATCAGGACCATACCCACCCACACCGTGCCCAGGCTACGATTATTTCCAGATGGACCCAATCATTTCCGTTCCTCAAATTGATAGAAGTGGTGCTTTTGGTCCCGGTATTATGGAATTGCCCAACGATGGCCAGGTACTGCAATTTTACCAGCCCTGCTGCGGCAAGCCCGAAGCCGGCTTCATCAGCCAGCCGGATAGCGTTTGCCCCTGCGCGCCCTTTGTCGTACGCCTGTCCGGCGCTACGCCTTATCCGTTCCTGAACTTTGGTATCCGTTACAAATGGCAGACTGCGGCAGCGGCAAGCGGCCCCTGGACAGATGTGGCATCCGCCAATCCTGACGACAAATCACTGACTTTCCCGGGCATCTGCGGCAGCGTCGATACCTTTATCCGTGTAATTGTGATCTGCGACAGCTCAAGCAAAGAGGATACAACGCCTGTGAAGCGCATTACCCTGATCAAGGATCCGAACAACTGTTATTGCTATTCCGCTGCGCAAAAAGATGACGACCTCAACAAGGTGAACATCGGCAATGTGAAGCTGATCACAACCGGCAGGGATACCATGATCGACAATGTGAAAGGCAAGGGTACACCCGGCCTGCTGAACAAAGAGCGCTTCGGTTCTTACGCCTTATATACAGGATTGTCGCGGCTGGCCGAGATCAACAGGGACAGTACCTATACGATACAGGTCTCGGGGATTACCCGGGATACGTTTGCCTTCCCTTCATCGGGTGTGGCGGTATACATCGACTATAATAAAGACGGCCTGTATGCAGCCTCTTCCGAGCTGGCAGCGTTCAACGTCATCAGCGGTACGACAACCAGCTTCCTCACTAATTTCCTGGTACCGTCTACCGCGGTGCTGAATAAAGTCGGTATGCGCGTTGTGATGAAGAAAGGCGCCACCATCTCTTCTGACGTTCCGCCTTGCGGAGCCTACGACGAAGGAGAAACGGAAGACTACCTGCTCAATATCGTCAATCCGCGCTGCAGCGGCCCTTTAAGCGCCGGTAAAGCCTTTATAGAAGACTCCTCTATCTGCGACGGCTATACGACTACGGTAGGCGATACCACCCATGCCCGCAATATGTCCGGTATGCATTGGGAGTGGGAATATTCACTGGATAATGTGATCTGGGCGAATGTTGTACCGTCCAGCAAGTTCGTGGATATCATTAACCCTGTAGTACGCCAGACTACGTACTACCGCCTGCGTATGGTTTGTGAATACTCCAACGATACCATTTACTCCAACAAAGTATCTGTTAAACTGAAGAAACCGTATAAATGCTATTGCTACAGCCTGGCTAACGGCAACGGATCAGACTCTTCAGACATCACGACGGTGACCCTGGGTAAATTTACCATGAACACCGGCGGACCGCACCTGAGCAACCCTGAGTCTATCCGCATGCGTACAGACAATACGCATCTGCCCGCTATAGAACTGGTATCTACGGATACTTATCCGATCAGTGTGTATCATACATTGAAAACCCCGAACCATGCCGATGCCAAGATCTCTGTGTTCATGGACCTCAACCACAACCTGAGTTACGACGGCGCTTCTGAGCTGGTATGGACAGCCAACAGCACACTGGGCGATTACTTCCCGCACGGTACCATTACCATCCCGGTCAAAGTGATCCCTGATGTGGAAACCGGCATGCGTGTTGTGCTGAATAATGACATGGGCTCCGGCAACCCGAATGATATCGGTTGCGATGAGTTTACCTCCGGTGAGATCGAAGATTACCTGGTGATCTTCCGTCGCAAAACCACCAGCATCGGTGATGTCACCAATGTCGATAACCTGCAGATCTATCCTAACCCGAATAACGGCCAGTTCACGGTATCGTTCAACGCGACCCAATCCATCAAGGAGGCACAAGTGATCGTGACCAATATGACAGGGCAGGAAGTGTTCCGCGAATCGTATTCGAATATCAACAGTGCTTTCGTAAAAAACATCAACCTCACAAGCCAGGGTTCAGGCGTGTATTTCAT
>JAEUVW010000343.1 GCA_016786525.1 Chitinophagaceae bacterium | reverse complement strand
TGGGCGTCAGATAACTGCACAGGTTCAGGTAAACGACCCTGGTCGCTTTATCCCAGCCGATCGGCTTCACAACAAAGGGCTGAACATCCGATTCACGGAATCCTGCACCGCCGTCGCAGAGCAGGGAAAACCAGTAATTCTGCAAAGCACTGTTGCAATGTACGCCGCCATTATCCGAAGTGCCGGTATGAAAATATTTACCGTTGTAAAATTTAGGATCTTTTACCGCGTTGGGATTCTTCATATTCCGCATTGCAGGCTTCCGGTCCCACATGATCTTTTTGCCAAACTCCCAGCTGAAAGTCGCCGGGGCAGCATAGTGCTCCACGCATTTGCCCAGTATATCGGCAAAGGATTCATTCAAAGCCCCGGATTCATTTTTATACTGCAGGCAGGCTGTTTCCTGTATCAGGCCGTGCGATATCTCATGCCCCACAATATCCACTGAAGCAAAGGGATGCATCGATGTATCATTCCCATCCCCGAAAAACGCGTAATGGCCGTCCCACATGGCATTGGCAAACTTTTCGCCGGCCACGGGCTGCACATGCCCTAAGGCGATCAGGTTATACCCTTTATTATCTGTACTGTTTCTCCCCAG
This sequence comes from Chitinophagaceae bacterium, assembly GCA_016786525.1. Lineage (GTDB taxonomy): Bacteria > Bacteroidota > Bacteroidia > Chitinophagales > Chitinophagaceae > Rurimicrobium. The sequence goes on along the minus strand of JAEUVW010000343.1, from coordinate 3,390 downwards.
TATATCTTTATAGAAATCGTAGGTTTTTTCCATGCCCCAATGCAGGTCTGTGGCGATCTCATCCTGTGCAGGGTTTACATTGTTCCAGATATTATCCTCGTCTTCAAACAATACCGGGTCTGCCCCGGCAAAGATCCCGCCGGCATTAAAAGTAGCAATACCATTGCCCCTGCAGGATTCCTGCAAGGTGTACACGACGCTCTCATCGCAGGTAATCGTTTGCTCACCGCTGTATTTTGTAAAAGCCTTTCCCTTTGTGTCCATATCCTGCAATAACTCCAGTGTTTCCAGCACCTCACCGTTCTCTGCATCGATGTAGACAAGCTTGCGGGCCAAAGGCTGCAGCGCATAGACATTGAATTTATAGGCCAGGCGGAATGTAACACTGTCTTTTCCCGAAAGTGGCAAGATCACCATCTGTGCTTTCGGAAAGTAGCTCGTCTCCTTCCCTTTGCTTGCTTTGGCCAGCATTCTTTCCCAGGCGGGCTGCTGCCACGCAAAAGAGGCTCCGGGAAATTGATCCAGGGCTATATCCAGGGCTTTGCTCTCCGGAATATAACTCTTTGGTGTAATGTTCAGTAAAGGGTAAAACTCTCCGTTCATCGCATAGGGCACACCTGCCTTGCAATGCAGGTTCACCACAGCCCCTTCTACCGGGATGCCTTTATACCATTGTTTGAATTTTTTATGCTCATTGCCCGCCGCATCTACAGACGAATACTGCGCTTGCAGGTAAAAGGCATCTGCAGAGGCAATATTTTCCCTGATCCAGGCTGCCGGATCGGCAGGGGCAGGCAGGTTTTCAGACTGGAACAATAAAAAAGAAGGAAGCCCTGAATGATCATTCCGGTGCAGGGTTTCAAAACGCTCTGCAAGCCCCGAATGCTGTGCAGAGACAGCAAGGCAGGCACATAAAAAAAGGAAACAAGCCGAGAGCTTTTTCATCGGGCAACAGACTAGGGTCTGGTAAAGATATGAAAAGTTTATTATAAAAAACTTTTTCTGCTGCCTGACAAGGGTGAATCAGGGGGTATACAACACCCGGAAAACATTGGTCCATAAATGCTGCTTCAGCGCAGCATTAGTGAGCAGTTCGGCCAGGGATGCGGTTGGGACAAAGCGGGCCCCGTCAAAAGGGTTGATGTCGTGCGGCCGCATCAAAGCACTGATGCCCAGCTGTGCAGGATGGACACCCAGCAGCAACACGATTGAAGGCTGCAGTTCGGGGCGCAGGCGGAACCAGGCCCTGTTTTCTCCCGGGGCCAGTTTTACTACAGTATACTTGTCGGGGCTGAGCTTGCAGGCAGACAGCATTTTCACCAATTGCTGTTCTTCTTCACTGCCAGGCCCATAGGGCTCACTGATGACCAATGTGTTCTTTGCCTCCAAGGCGGTATCGCTGACCTGCTGCCAGAAAACATCAATGTCTGCACTGATCACCTGTGTGCTGAAAATATCCGGTAGTTCGTTGAGCATAAAGGGGCTGGCTTAAAATAAAGGAAGGAGGCAAGTGCGAAAAAAAGCGTTTCTTTGCGCAAAATTAGTTTTTATCCACTACAAATTTCTCAGTAAGATCGCATTATGGCATTTGAAATCAAGGTAAATAAAATCTCCGAAAGCAGAATAGCTCAGTTTGATGAAAACAATATTCAATTTGGCAGACTCTATTCAGATCATATGCTGATTGCCCATTACGAAAACGGTGCATGGGGTAATCCGGAGATCATTCCTTACGGCAATCTCAGCCTGAGCCCGGCTACAACTTTCATGCACTACGGACAGGCCATTTTTGAAGGTGTAAAAGCCTACAAAGACGCGAACGGCAAAGCCCGTATTTTCCGCCCCGAAGACAACTGGAGGCGTATGAACAAGTCTGCAGAACGCATGGCCATGCCAGATGTGCCTAAAGAAATATTCGTTGACGGCATGAAAAAGCTGATCGAGATCGACCAGGCCTGGGTACCTTCCTGCGACGGATGCTCCCTGTACATCAGGCCATTTATGGTGGCCACAGATGAGTTTGTCGGCGTACGTCCTGCGACCAAGTTTACGTTCCTGATCATCACCAGCCCTGCTGCGGCTTACTACAACAAACCGGTTTCCATTTTTGTACACGATGAGTATGTACGTGCTTTCCCGGGTGGTATCGGCTTTACCAAAGCGGCCGGTAACTACGGAGCCAGCATGTACCCCGATCAGCAGATCAAGAAGATGGGTTACGACCAGATCCTCTGGACAGACGGCTTCGAACACAAGTATGTACAGGAGATCGGTACGATGAACGTATTTTTCGTAATCGGCGATAAAGTGATTACACCCGATCTCGTAGGCGGCACGATCCTTGCCGGAGTCACCCGCGACAGTGTCATCACCCTGCTCAAAGAAAAAGGCATCACGGTGGAAGAGCGCCCGATCTCTATAGACGAAATCGAATCGGCTTACCGGAACGGCACTTTAAAAGAAGCGTTCGGTACCGGCACCGCGGCTTCCGTTGCCCCTATCGGCAAACTGACCTTCCATACCGAAGTGATGCAGTTGCGTCCTGTTGAGGAGTGGGATACCATGAACTGGATCAAAACAACCCTGGATGATATCCGTTACGGCCGCATTGAAGACAAGCACGGCTGGATCCTTCACATCTAATAAGTATAGAGCATTACCCATAAAAAAAGCGCCTTCAAGGCGCTTTTTTTATGGTGTTGACCGGGAATGGATGATCCTGAGGATCACATCCGCTACATCATATTGAAGATTAGGTATGGCAATGTCGTTCAGCAACCACATCAGGACATCCGTATCACATCCGCTCAGTTCCGACAATACTTCTTCCTCAGAAATCGTGTTCAACTTTTCTATAAACGCTGCAATCTCCTCCAGTAACCTGCTGCTGTCTTCCTGATGTACCTGAGCCCCATTATCCATGTGCAGCAAAATAAAGATTTTTTATAATCAAAGTAAAGAAATTGATGATAAAATTTTAATTAAATAGTAATTAATTACTATTATTATTGCGTTCTTTATGCTGACAAAACGGACATTTCTCTATGGGCGCAGTACATTCTATCGATGAAGTGATCGCAGAGCTGGATCAGGTCATTGCAGCATGCCTCCGTACGGGCAGCCGGGCAGGATATTTTGCCTGCCTGTACCGGAAAATGACCCTTGCCGTCAAACAGGGTATCGCTAAGGGGCTGTTTGAGGACGGGCAGCGCATGGAGCGCTTTGACGTCCATTTTGCCAACAGGTACCTGGCTGCTTACCGGCAGTACAGTAGCGGGGAAGCCTGTACCAATGCCTGGTGCCGCGCTTTTGAGGCCGGCGCCCAGGCCCATACCGTCATCCAGCATTTGCTGCTGGGCATGAATGCCCACATCAACCTCGACCTGGGTA
>JAEUVW010000335.1 GCA_016786525.1 Chitinophagaceae bacterium | reverse complement strand
GCAGCTTCGCGGGGCACAAATGCTACCTTGGGAGAAAGCGGTGCAGAAGGTTGGCTGTACATAGCCACCGGAACATCTTTCTTTACCCAGGTGCCAAAATATTTGGTGACCAGGGGTTTGATTTCCGCTGCAGTGATATCGCCTACGATGGCCATATAGGCTACGTTCGGGCGGAAGTAGGTTTCGTAGTATTTTTTGCAACGCTCCAGGGTAATGGCTTTGATGGTTGCTTCCGTCTCTACTTCACCATAGGGGTGGTTCGTCGTGAAGTTCAGTACTTTCTGTACGTTATCCATCATCGCATCCGGATCATTCTTGTTCGTCTCCAAACCGGACAACATCTGTGTTTTCAATTTATCCAACTCGTCTTGTTTGAAGTCGGAATTGATGATCATATCGCTGAGCAGCTCCATGATCTTAGCCTGGTTCTTTTTCAGACCGTGTGCGAAAGCGCCTTCCGCATTTGCAGAAATAGATGCTCCGATAAAATCGATCTCTTCGTTCAGTTTGTCTTTGCTGCGGGTCTTGGTGCCGCTGGACAATAATTCACCTACGAAGTCGGAGTAGCCGGCCATAGAGCCCTGCAGCTCCTGGCGGATGTCCAGCTGGATCGACATGGATACGGTGGGCAGTTTGTGGTTTTCTACCACGAACACTTTAAGACCGTTGGGCAGGGTAAAGGTCTCTGTTTTACCCAGCTTGATTTCCGGAGCCGGGCCCGGTTTGGGCCGCTGACTACGATCTAATGTTTGCGCCCCTGCGTTGCTCAGGAAAGCCAGGGCCAATATAGAGAATGCTATTTTTTTCATTGAATATTTTCTTTTTGTAAAAAACGAAATGGATGATTGCCCCTGATTATTTTTTCTCGTCGGCTTTTGGCAAATAATACACTACCAATCGGTTTTCTTTTGTAAAGTATTTTTTAGCCACGCGCAACAGGTCTTCCTTCGTTATTTTGGTATAACGGGCAAGCTCTGTGTTGATCAGGTTGGCATCGCGGAAGTAGGTGTAGTTGGTCGCCAGGTTTTCTACGATACCCGCTACACGGCTGTTCTGGCTGATGAAATCGTTTTCAGCCTGGTTCATCAGTTTTTTATAATCCGCATCGCTGATCAATGCGCTGGTCACGCGGGCGATCTGCTCATCCATTGATTTTTCGAGGTCTTCGGGTTTGATACCCATGTTCGCAATACCGAACATCATTACGGCACCCGGATCTTCGTTCGGCAAGGCAAAGGCACCGACCGCTACTGCTTTCTGCTGTTTGTCTACGATCTCTTTCTGGAACAGGGAGCTTTTACCCTGGGACAGCAACTGGTTCAGCAATTGCAGGGTATAGAAATCGTCTGTACCCATTGCAGCACCATGATAAGCCAGGATCACCGCGGGCAACTGTACGTTGTCGTAGAAGTTCACACGTTTCTCTGCGGTTTGTGCCGGCTCTACTGCCGTAGGACGGGGAATCGCTTTGGTCCCTTTCGGAATGGTAGCGAAGTATTTTTCGATCAGGGGTTTGGCCTGCGCTTCCGTAAGATCGCCACCGACTACCAGCACCGCGTTTTCAGGCACATAGAAGGTCTTGTAGAAATCCATGAATTCGCTGATCTTGGCCTCATCGATATATTGCTCTTTACCAATAGGGCTCCAGCGGTAAGGATGCACGGTATACAGGTTGTCGAACACCACATTCAGCAACTGGCCGTAAGGGCGGTTGTCAAACGATTGTTTCTTTTCTTCTTTTACTACTTTACGTTGTGTTTCTACACCCACATCGTCGATCTTGGCGTGCAGCATCCTTTCAGACTCCATCCACAGCGCCAGTTCCAGCTGGTTGGAAGGCAGGGTTTCGAAATAAAATGTACGGTCCTGGCTGGTGTTGGCGTTCAGTTGTCCGCCATTGGCCTGTACCAGTTTCATGTATTCCCCGCGGCCGATATTTTCGCTGCCTTCAAACAACAGGTGCTCAAAGAAGTGCGCAAATCCTGTGCGTTTCGGATCTTCATTTTTGGATCCTACGTGGTACATCACAGATACGGTAACAATGGGTGTAGCGTGGTCTTCATGCAGGATCACATGTAAACCGTTGGGCAGGTCGAACTCGGTAAATTTGATTTTTCCCTGAGTTGCAGCTGCTGCAGGTTTGGCCGCCGCTGCAGCCTTGGGCTGCGCGATTGCCGTAACGCCACTAAGGGTTGTACCCAGGAGGAGCGTGTAAAAAGCGGTTAACTTCATAGATTCAGTACATTTAATTTGGCGAAATTATGTAATTAGTCAGAAGTC
>JAEUVW010000329.1 GCA_016786525.1 Chitinophagaceae bacterium | reverse complement strand
TTTAGTTTTTAGTGCAACAAATATAGTGCCAAATTGGATTTATTTCTGCATACCCCCACCGCCATTATTGTCATCATCTCCCGATTTTAAATTGCCGTCCCTTTCTTTCAGTTCTTTTTTCTGAATATCCCCGCCGGACTTTCTTTTTCCCCTGGAGCCATCGGGGCGCCTGTTGTCAAATTCTGTTTTGCCGAACTTGTAGGTAAAGGTGATGGTGGCAATCTGGGTTTCCCTGTCCCTGTAAATACGCTGGCTGTACAGGGGCAGATTGTAATTTGTGGTGTACTTGCGGGTGTCGAAGATGTCGGTCACATTAAGCGTAAGGCTGGCCTTGTTGTTTTTGAGAAAGCTGGCCTTCAGTGCGGCATCGATCCAGTATACTTCCTGCCTTCTGCCCTGGGCTTCGGGTTTGGCGCTTTCATAGTTGCCCATCAGCTGGAAGGAAAGCTGCTTCGTGATCTTATAGTTGGTGTTCAGTTTGCTGAACCAGCTGAAGCCTTCATTGCTCACACTGGGGTCTATATTGGCCCCGTCAATGCGGTTCTGGAAAAAGTTGCCGCTGATGGTCGCGTCCCAGGCTTTGGTGATCTGCGTTTTGGCGGTCAGCTCCAGGCCATAGGTGCTTGCCGAACTCAGGTTAACGGGCTGGCTGAAGCTGGTTCCGTCGGCATAGGTCCTGGTGAAGTTCTGGATCAGGTTTTTGGTGTGCTGGTAATAGACACTGGCCATGAGGGTGTTTCCTTTCGGCAGTTGCAGGCTGTAGGAAAACTCGAAGTTGTCGATAAACTCGGGTTTCAGGTCCGGGTTGCCGGAGTTGGTGTCCAGGGCATTGGCAACGTTGAGGTAGGGGAGCAGGCGCAGGAAGAAAGGCCTGTCTGTGCGTTTTGAATAATTGAGGTACAGTTGCTGGTTGTCTTTGAGCTGGTAGGCCAGGTAGGCAGAAGGAAAAAGATTGAGAAAAGTATTGGAGTAAGACAGGTTGCCGACGCTGCCCGCCGTACCGCTGTAGGTAGCGTATTCCAGCCTCAGGCCGCCCTGGTAGCTCCATTTTTTTATCTTGTCGGTATAGCTGGCATAGGCTGCATGGGTGTGCTGGTCATAGTCGTAGCTGTTGCGCAGCAGGCTGTCGGTAACAGGCGCTTCGCCGGGCAGGGTCCTGGTAGGCATGTTTTCGGATTTGAACCAGAAATTCTGGGTTTTTAATCCTGCTTCCAGTTTACCCTCCTTCGTCAGGAAGGGGGTGGTGAAATCGGTCTGCGCATTGAAGTTGTTGTTGCTGTTTTCGCTCGGTACATCCTGGGCAATGGGGCCATAAATGTAGTTGCGTTCGCCATCCAGCATATTGCTGCGCAGGGTTTGCCGTACGTCCGTATTGGAGAAGGAGTAGGTCAGGTCTGTGACCAGCTCTTGTTTGGGTTTCCGGAACTTATGCTTCCAGTTCAGGTTGGACGAAGAACTTTTCGGGTACCCGTTAAACTTTTCTGCTCTTTCCTGTATGCTGTACAGGATACCCGGCGAGGAAAAAAGATCAAATTCCTGGCTGCCTTCAGAGCCGAAGCGCATCAGGTTATAGTTCTGTGTCAGGGATACGGTGTTCTGGGTGTCCATCGTGTAGGCTATTGTGAGGGAATTGAACCAGCCGTTGAACAGTCTTTGGTAGTCGCCATAGGTGTAGGAACCGGAGTCATTGGCGGTGTTTTTCCGGTCGGTGGTCGTACGCTGGTAATTGTCGCTGATACGGAAATTGCTGTTGAGGGCAAAATTCCACTTGTTGCGGCGAAGGTTCATATTCAGGCCGCCATTGTATTTCCCGCGGGTACCGATACCCAGGGTAGCGCTGCCGTTCAGGCCGGAATTCTTATTCGTTTTGGTAATGATATTGATGATGCCGTTGCTTCCCTGCGCGTCATATTTGGCGGAAGGGTTCGTGACAACTTCCACACTTTCTATACTGGCCGTGGGTAAAGCCTGTAAGGCGGAGGCTACGTCGCCGGACAACAAAGTGGCCGGTTTGCCGTCGATCAGGATGGTTACGCTGCTTTTGCCACGCAGGCTTACACCGCCCGCAGCATCTACGGATACAGAGGGGATGTTTTGCAGGACATCGGCCGCCGTACCGCCGCTGGAAGTGATGTTCTTTTCCACGTTGAAGGTCTTCTTGTCAATACCCATTTCGAGCATGCTTTTTTCGCCGACTACTTCCACCACTTTCAGGGAGGTTTCTGATTTCCGAATCTTTACGGTGCCCAGGTCGATCGTCGTATCCAGGTTCGGGATCCGGATTGCGTCTATGACTTGTTCACTGTACCCCAGGCCGGTGATCCGGACTTTATAGTTCCCTGCACCCAGGTGTTCTACCCGGAAGCTGCCGTTATCTTCACTCAATGCACCGCCTGCAAGGCTGTTGTCTTCCTGCCGCAGCACGGCTACGGAAGCCCCTTCTATCGGCTGGCCGGATTCGGATTGTACCAGTACGCCCTGGATAAGGGCATTCGGACCCTGGGCAACAACGCAGGTAAAGGATAAGGAAAGCAGGAACGTAAAAAATAATTTCATATTCGGAAAGGGTATGGGAGCCGGAATAAATAAAAAAACAGTGCAAAGGTGTGTGAATAAAAATGGAATTGTAATGCCTGTTCCTGTTAAAGTCGTTAAATAATCCTCAAATGATGGAGTAATTAATTCGGTAACTTTGACAGGTAACAATAATGGATCATAAGGATTCTATATCAGCGACGGCCGAATCGGTCACTTATGCTGCGGGAGCGCTAAGCCTGCATTGCCTGAAAACAGGGAATGGGAAAAAAATAGTGCTTGCCTTCCATGGCTATGGTAATGACGCCGCTTTGTTTTCCTTCCTGGATCATGAGGAGTATACGATCCTGAGTTTTGATCTGCCTTTCCAGGGGCAATCCTATGTCGCGCCCGGCAGTTGCCTGGAGAAGCTGGACCTGCTGGTGTTGGCAGAACACATTATGAAAGAGTACGGCGTGTCGAAGCTGGGTTTGCTGGGGTTTAGCCTGGGGGCCAGGGTGTGCCTTTGTATCGCCGAGCAGCTGCCGGAAGCTGTGCGCAATATGGTGCTGATCGCCCCGGATGGTATCCGGCACAATTATTTTTACCGGTTTTTTACCGGCACAGCTCCCGGGCATTTATTGTTCAAAAGTTTTATCCGCTCCGGCGATACCTACCTGAAGCTGTTTTCCGTATTGCATCGTATGGCGCTGCTGAACAGTTACCGCTACCGCTTTGCTTTGCAATATATCCGTACGGATGCTTCCCGGAAATTACTGTACGATATCTGGATGGCTACGCGCAAGCTAAACGCGGACCTGGGCCGTGTAAAGCACGAAATCGGGGCACGGCCTATTCCGGTGCACATACTGATGGGGGAACGGGATAGTGTGATCCCGCTCCGGAATGCCAGGATTTTTAAAGGCAGAAATGATCATATCCATATCCATGTTTTTCACAGGGGACATAATCTCCTGCAGTTTGAAGAAGTAAAAGGCACCGTGGCCGCATGGCTTTTCAGGAGCAATCATGCAACTTTGCGGGGATGATGTTTAGTATAATCTGTATTGGTCTTACCATTGCGTATGTTTTGCTGCTGCTCGTAT